>CAYYMX010000008.1:0-8986 GCA_964473045.1 uncultured Alphaproteobacteria bacterium
TGGATCATTTGATCAACTGTTACTCTTTTGAGAGAAGCATTTTCTTCTATTCTCTTTGTCCTTGCCCTATATTGTGTAACCTCTCTAGCTCTGGATTCACTTGCTACCACAACAAACTTATCACCTGACTCTGGCGCTCCAGAAAGTCCTAACAATTCAACAGGATAACTTGGTAGCGCTCTTTTTAATCTTTTACCTTCATCGTCACAAATGGCTCTAATCTTTCCCCACTCTTTTCCTGCAATTACAACATCTCCAACATTCAAACATCCATTTTGGACTAACACAGAAGTTACTGTCCCCTTACCCTTTTCAATCTTTGACTCTATAACCGTTCCTTCAGAGCTTCTGTTAGGGTTTGCCTTTAATTCAAGAACTTCCGCTTGAAGTATAATTGCCTCTAATAGTTCTTCCAGACCTTCTTTTGTTTTAGCTGAAACTTTTACAAAGGCAGTTTCTCCTCCCATTCTTTCGCTTATGATTTCATATTTCATTAGATCAGACTCAACCTTCTCAGAGTTTGCAGAAGGTAAGTCAATTTTATTTATTGCGACTATTATAGGACAACCCGATGCCTTAGCATGACTTATAACTTCGACTGTTTGAGCATTAACACTATCATCAGCAGCTATAACAAGAATAATTATATCAGTAAGGTTTGAGCCTCTTGCTCTCATTTGACTAAATGCTGCGTGCCCCGGTGTATCTATAAAAGTTATCTCTTGGCCATTTTTTGTTTTAACCATATATGAACCAATATGCTGCGTAATACCTCCAGCCTCTGAAAGAACAACCTTTTTTTCCCTTATTGCATCCAAAATTGATGTTTTCCCATGATCAACATGACCCATAATTGTCACAACAGGCGGACGCACTTTAAGTTTTTCTGCACTATCTAATTTTCCAGAGAGTCCTATTTCAACATCCGATTCACTAATTCTTTTGGAAACATGACCAAGTTCAATCACAACCAACTCAGCAGTATCACCATCAATTGTTTGATTGATTGTTGCCATTACACCTAGTTTCATCAACACTTTAATTAGTGTTGATGACTTTTCAGCTAATCTCGAAGCTAATTCATTTACCGCAATAAAGTCAGGAATAATAATTTCTCTTTTTTTCTTTTCTTTATTGTCAAATAACTCTTTGCTTTCCGGTTTAATTATATTCCGTTGTTTTGCTTTTTCTCTTGCTCTTTTGATTGCGGCCAAAGATCTTACTTTCTCATTATTTTCATCATTTAGAGCCTGGGAAATTGTTAGTTTTCCTTTTCTTCTATTCTCAAAACTTTTACTTGTTTTAATTGGCTTAGGCATTCTAGCCTTTTCCGAATTTTCATCCAAAATCTTCTTTGATTCAAGACTGTCTTTGACAGAATTTTTTTTAGGTGGTTTATTTTCTTTATTGTCAACTTTCTCTAAAGGTTTCTTATTCTCAAAAACCTTGTTAACAATTTCTTTTTTCGGAGAATCATTGGTTTGAACTTCCTCTATTTGGGTTTCTTCACTTTTTGAAACTGGATCGGAAAAAACTGGTTTTTCATTGTAATCTGCTTCTAGTTGATTAGGGCTATTTAATGTTCTCTTTTTTTTAACTTCAACAGATACAGATTTTGTCCTCCCATGAGAAAAACTCTGCTTTATTTGTCCAACATTAAAAGTTTTTTTTAACTCTAGCCTTCCCGTCAATGTTGTTTTTTTATTTTTATCTTTATCCATTCTATTTTTTTTCAAACCAATGTTTTCTTGACTCCATTATAATATCATCAGCCTTTTTTGATTCAATATCATCAATAATATCGAGTAATTCAGGGCTTGAAAGGTCTGCAAGTTGATCTCTCGTTTTTATATCATTATCTTTCAACTTAATTAATTGCTCAGTTGTTAAAAATTCTTGACTTAGCAAGTAATCATCTAGACCACTTTCCTTCAAAAGTACCAAATTTTCTTTATTTCTTTTTTCTAAATATTGCTTTGCTCTGGTAATCAGCTCAGCAGCAAGACTTTCATCAAACCCCTCAATCGATGCCAAATCGTCTAATGTAACCATTGAAATTTCTTCTAAACTACTAAAACCCTCACTAACTAGAAGATGGGCAATAACTTCATCGACGTCTAAATTTTCAATGAATTTTTGAGACAGACTTTTAACTTCTTCACTTCTTCTTTCAGATTCTTGACTAACTGTTAAAATATCTATATTCCAACCTGCCAAAGAACTTGCAAGTCGAACATTTTGACCCTTTCTTCCGATAGCAAGGCTAAGCTGTTCATCGGGAACTATCACATCAATTTTTTTTGACTCTTCATCAATAATTACTTTTTCAACCTCTGCAGGACCAAGAGCATTAACAACGAATGTTGCAATATCCTCAGACCATAAAACAATATCAATTTTTTCTCCCTGCAGCTCATTTACAACAGCTTGCACTCTACTGCCTCGCATTCCAACACAAGCACCAACAGGGTCAATGCTTTTTTCTTTTGTAAACACAGCTATTTTTGCTCTACTTCCTGGATCCCTTGCAACAGACTTAACTTCAATGATTCCATCGTAAATTTCTGGAACCTCTTGAAAAAATAGTTTGACTAGAAAGTTGTTATGTGCACGTGACAAAAATATTTGAGGACCTTTCAAATCATGCCTTACATCTGTGATATATGACCTAATTCTATCTGACCTTCTAAAAACCTCCTTATTTAACAATTCCTCTCTTCTTAGAATTGCCTCGCCTTTTCCTAAATCAACTATTAAATTTCCATATTCAACCCTTTTAACTATCCCATTAACAATCTCCCCAACTTTATCTTTAAATTCATTAAATTGCATAATTCTCTCAGCTTCCTTAACTTTCTGAAATATCACTTGCTTAGCTGTCTGAACGGCAATTCTCCCAAAATCAAGAGGAGGTAGTTCCTCAACCAAAAATTCACCTAATTTTAGCTTATTTTTTGAAGGCAATTGACTTAACGCTATTTTATTTGTCCTTTCTTCCATCGGAAGTGTCTCTGGATCCTCAACAACCTCTTGATACCTGAAAAGTCCTATTTTACCACTCTTTTTATCTACCTGAGCTCTTATATCAAGTTCATAGCCATACTTGGTTCTACCTGCTTTTGCAATTGCAGTTTCCATAGCTTCTAGAACTTCCTCTGCACTTATACCTTTTTCTTTCGCAATATTCTTTGCAACATCAATTAAATCGAGTGATGTCTGATCTTTAATTTCATTGTTCTCCAATTTTTTCTACCTTTTAATTCTTTTAGATTTTTAATTAGAATATTTAATATCAATACTTTTGTAAAACTTAAACAAATTTAAATATTTTTTTTAACTTCAAGCCTTATTTTTTTTAAAAACAACATAGAAAGATCTTTTTTCATTTCTTTTAGACCTCAAATGATATTTAGTTGGTCTTATATCAAAAAAACTCATTGCTCTTTCGTCTCTTAAATTAGACAAAATTTTAAAATCCTGATTAATATAAAAATTATACAAAATTTGATTTAAATAATCTTCCTCATCTGAAGAAACAATCACATTAGAATTCTTATTTGTGATAGTTGAGAGTAAATTAACAAATTTTTCACTAATTAATCTTCTTTTTTTATGTTTTTTTTTTTGCCAGGGGTCAGGAAAAAGAATAAAAATTTTATTAAAATTTATTGTTCGAATGTAGTTATAAAAGTTTAAAAAATCAAAATTGGAAATAAAAAGGTTTTTCAATCCTAATAAATGAATTTTTTTTTTTAATTTAATAAGGCCATTCAAATAAGGATCACAAGCAATAAAACATTCATTTTTTTTCAAGGAAGCCTGATGAACACTATTATCTCCTGTTCCAAATCCAACTTCCAAATTAAATAAACTAAATCTTTTTTTAATTTTCATGATTCTTTTAAAAGCATTTGTATTGTGTAAAAAAAAATTTTCATCCCAAAGATTAGAAATTTCTGATTTAGAAACATTTCTGGATAATCTTCTGCCGTAAAAAGATTGCATCTAATAATTTTTAAGAATAGTCTCAATAAAGTTTAATCTCTCCCAAGAAAATGAACCTGTTTTTTTACAAAAATCCCTTCCAAAATGACCATAGGTTGCTGTCTTCTCGTAAATAGGTCTATCAAGTTTCAATAATTTTTTTATGCCAGATGGAGATAAATCTATATTGTCATTAATTATTTCAATTAATTTTTTAGTATTAACATTGGATTGACTATCAGTTTTCAAATAAATCGAAATAGGCTCTGAAACACCAATAGCATAAGATAATTGGATTAAACATTTTTTGGCAACCTTACTTGCTACTATATTTTTTGCAAGATATCTAGCAATGTAGGCTGCAGACCTATCAACCTTTGTGTAATCTTTCCCTGAAAATGCTCCACCACCATGTGGAGCTGCGCCACCATAAGTATCGACAATAATTTTTCTACCTGTTAAACCCGTATCTCCATCTGGGCCTCCAATAACAAATCTTCCGGTTGGATTTACCAAAATTTCTTTCTCGTTTGGAATAGTTTCTCTAGGTAATGCTTGTCGTATAATTTCTGTAACCTTTTTTCTTATTTCAATGTTTGATGGTGTTTCTGTATGTTGAGTAGAAACAACGATGGAAGTAATTTTTTGAGGTTCACCATTTTCATATAATACACTAACTTGACTTTTTGAGTCGGGACCAAAGAAAGAATCATTCTCATGCCTATACTTTGACAAGGTTTGAAGAATTTTATGAGAAAACTCAATAGGTGCAGGCATAAAATTAGCAGTTTCAGAACACGCATATCCAAACATTATTCCTTGGTCTCCAGCTCCTTGAGCTTTCTCGTTTTCAATTTCATCAACTCCTAAAGCAATGTCTACAGATTGTTTATGTAAATAGTTTTCAATCTCAAGCGTTTCCCAATTAAATCCTTCCTGATCATAACCAATATCTTTAATTTTTTTTCTTACGAGATCTTCAATTATTTTATCATTGATCATTCCAACATTTTTTTTAATGCCTACTTCTCCAGACAAAATAACTCTATTTGTAGTAGCAAGTGTTTCACAAGCAACTCTAGCATTTTTGTCAGCACTCATATAAAGATCCAAGACAACGTCAGATATTTGATCACAAACCTTATCTGGATGACCTTCAGAAACTGATTCACTAGTAAAAATATAGCTTTCTTTATTTGCGAAATTCATTGATAAAATTATTAGGTTAAAATTTTTTCTTTTTCAATCTTTTTTTGAATTGTAAAGATTTATCAAGAAAAATAAATAATATAAGATTTGTAAAAAAAATAAATAGTATCATCAAATTTCCATACTGCATAAATAACGTTTTACTAGTTTTAAGTTCTAATTCATAATCTAGATAACCCGCACTATTATGCTTTATCTTGCCTAAAATTTTTCCCGTCTTATCTGTTACAACAGAAATGCCTGAATTAGCAACTCTTATAAGAGGAATCCCTTTTTCTACGGCTCTAAAAATTGATGCAGCCAAATGCTGCCTTGGTCCTGTTGTATCTCCAAACCAAGCATCGTTGGTTATATTAACAATTAATTCTGGTCCATAAGTATTAAACGACTGGAAAATAGCTTCATAACAAATTGAGGGCTCAAAATTAAATTTTTTTTCTAAAAATTTGACGCTAACTATCTTATCTTTTTTTCCAGAACTAAAGTCTTTTGATCCTGCAGTAAGTTTGGAAAACTTAAAAAATTTCTTCAGAGGAATAAATTCACCAAATGGAACTAGTATTTTTTTGTCATAAATTTGAACTGAGTCTTTATTTATTAGATATAAAGAATTAAAAACTTTCGTAGATCCTTCAAAAGTTTCTCTGTTCAGGGCACCAGTTAATAAAATTGATTCCTGATCAATTCTTTTTTTGATATATTTTAACAAATCTTTTTCTTCATTTAGGAAGAATGGGACAGCCACTTCAGGCCAAACAATAAAACTTTTTTTTTGTAAGCTTTCATTTGAAAAGTAAATTAACTTTTCCAAATTTTTTTTCATTAATGATCTATCCCATTTTTCATCTTGCGCAATATTAGGCTGAACGATTCTAATTCTTAGATTCTCATGATTTTTTTTATCTTCAGAAATATTTAATTTGCTAAATACAAAGATAAAAAAAGGAAAGAATAAAAATGTGGTTAAAAAAATAAATTTTTTTTTTTCAATAACCGACATAGCTAAAATAACAAACCAGTTAATAGTAAAAAAACTTAGGCCAAAAACTCCTACATAACTTACTATTCCTATGAATTGACTTTCAAAAGCCCAAATATGTGCAGTTAGGTTAAAGGGTAATCCTCCAAATAATTTTGATCTAGAAATTTCTGAAATAAAAAAAAATGTACTTATAATTAATGAATTTAAAAAAAACAAATCCCTATTCAGAAATTTTAAGCAATAGCTAGTTAGTAAGGAAGGTATTGAAAAAAACAATCCCATCATAAATGGAAATATAAAGAGGACAAATGGTGCAAGAATGTAATGTTTTTCAAAAACTAGAAATGGAGAAATTATCCAATGCATTGAACTTAAAAAAAAACCAGTACCAAATGACCAACCTAGAAAAAAAACTTTTTTTTTATTTTCTTGATCAAAAATATTTTTAAAAAAAAAATAGTAGGAAATTATAGTAAAAGGGACAAGGTAAATAAACGAAATCGAAATTCCATTGACAATTCCAAAGAAAAAATTTTGGAAAAGTACATTTTTCTTCATTTATCTTACAACTACATTCATTCTATTAATCCTTCTAGTATCTGCATCAAGGATGTTAAATTCAATCCCACTTGAATGATAAATAATCTCACCACGCTCAGGAATCCTTCCTGCTAAAAAATAAACTAACCCTCCCAAAGTATCAACTTCACCTCTCTCTTGATCTTTCAAAAATTTTCCAATAATTTTTTCAAATTCTTCAATAACAACTCTAGCAGAAACCTCATATGTGTTTTTAGAAACTTTTTTTATTTCATTGACTTGCTCTAAATCATGTTCATCCTTAATTTCTCCAACAATTTCTTCAACTAAATCTTCAATAGTAACCAAACCATTTGTTCCACCAAACTCATCTACAACAATTGACATATGGATTTGTTCAGACCGCATCTTCAATAAAAGGTCTAGAATCTTCATAGAAGGAGATGAAAATAATATTTTTCTTATTAATCTTTTTGTTATTTTACCCTTGGTAGTAATTTTTTCTTTTTTGTTCATTTTTTTAAATAAGTCTCTAATATGGATCATACCAACAATCTTATCCAAATTTTCCCTATAAATCGGAATCCTTGAATGCTTAGTTTTATCTATATATGATATTAGGTCATTTAATGAAATATGTTCGGCAACTGCATCAACATTTGCTCTTGGAATCATAATATCCTCTAAACACTTGTTGTTAAGATTTATAACATTCTTAAAAATTTTTTTGGTTCCATCATCAATATTTTGGTCTACATTTTTTTTATCAACGATTAGATCCTCAAGAACTTCCTTTATATTGTTATTTTTTTTTCCTTTTTTTTTAACAATAAGATTAATTTTTGTAAGGAATTTTTTGAAAAATTTTTTATTCATCATATGGTGACTGGATTGATAGTTTGGACAAAATTTCAGATTCCGCACTTTCCATTAATTCTGCATCATTATTGTTTTCGTGTCCATAACCCATCAAATGAAGCAAACCATGCAGAACTATATGTGATAAATGGTCAGAAAAACTTTTTTTTAAATCAATGGCTTCCGTTTTTATTTTTTCTAATGAAACCACTATATCTCCAAGTAATATAAAAGAATGAAACGCACTAATCAAACTTTCAATATTTTGAGGAAAAGATAATACATTTGTTGATTTCTTAATATTCTTATATTTAAGGTTCATTTCTTTAATTTTTTTGTTGTTAGTAAAAAGGACCGAGACATAGAAAGGAACCTTCTGCTTCTTTGGTTTTAATTCTTTAAATGCTAATTCTAATGTCCTACTAGCTATATTGGTAACATTTTTCTTATCAAAACCTAGGTTTTTCTCAAAAGTTATATCAATCATTCTTAGTTTTGGGTGTTTTAAGAAAATATTTTTTACCAATACCTTGAGCTTTTTCAAATTTCTCATAATTAGAAACTATCTTAGAGACTAAAGAGTTTCTTACAACATCCTTATCCTGAAATTCTATAAATCCAATTTGCTCAATGTTTCTAAGAATATTGATTGATTCCCTTAATCCTGATTTTGTTCCAGATGGCAAGTCTACCTGAGAAAGATCACCATTTATAATCATCTTTGAATTTTCCCCTAATCTTGTTAAAAACATTTTCATTTGTATAGGAGTGGTATTTTGAGATTCATCTAGAATTATAAACGAGTTGGTCAGAGTTCTTCCTCTCATAAACGCTAATGGGGCAATTTCTATATAACCAGATTCAATTTTTTTCAAGACTTCTGAAAAAGAAAGCATATCGTTCAAAGCATCGTAAATTGGTCTCAAGTACGGATCTATTTTCTCTTTTAGATCTCCAGGTAAGAACCCTAATCTCTCTCCTGCCTCAACAGCAGGTCTTGAAAGAATAATTTTATCAATCTGACCAGACTTCAGCATTGAAACAGCAAATGCAACCGCTAAATAAGTTTTGCCTGTACCTGCTGGACCACAACAAAAGACCATTTGTTTTTTTTTGACTAACTCAAAATATTCTGCTTGTTTTTTGGATCTAGGTTTAATAACTTTTCTGCCAGCAGAAATATTCACAGAACCAATATTCTCATGCTCAACTTTAGATTTTTTCATTAAAGGTTTTTTTAAAATATTTATTGTTCCAATTATTTCACCAGTGTCAATAAAGATATTGTTAGCTGCTCGATCATAAAGAATATTTAAAACTTCTATAGCTAAGTTTACATCCTTTATGCTTCCAAATATTTTGAGAAAATTTCCTCTTGGAATTATTGAAATCTTCAAATTTTCTTCTAGAACT
>CAYYMX010000008.1:8996-30187 GCA_964473045.1 uncultured Alphaproteobacteria bacterium
CACCATAAACTAGGGGCAATATCAAGTTATCCTCAAAAGCCATTGTTCTGGAAAAAGTATCCATTTTTTTTTTAGTTTTTTTCAATCTAAGCCTAACATGCTAATTTTCCATGAAAAGAAAAAGAGGTCAATTTTTCAATCTTTATTTTTAATAATCTTCCTGTTAGATTTTTAGGTGAAAAAAAATGTACTGGTTGCAAATACTCAGTTCGACCAACAAATTGATTTGTTTTTTTTCCCTTCCCAGAAACCAATATTTCTACTGTTTTGTCTATAAATTTATTATTAAACATTTTTTGCTGCTCCAATAACTCATCTTGAATCTTTTTTAATCGAATATCAGCTTTTTTTTCATCTGAAAGTTTAAACTTTAGAGAAGCTGGGGTTCCTGGCCTAGGGGAATATTTAAATGAATATGAACTTGCAAATCTTATTTTTTTTATAATATCAAGCGTTTGCTCAAAATCATCTTCTGTTTCTCCTGGATAACCAATAATAAAGTCAGAAGAAAAAGCAATTTTAGGAGTGAGACTTCTTATAGTATTTATAAGATTTATATAATCATCTCTTGTATGTTTTCTATTCATAAGTTTCAGAATTTTATCAGAGCCGGATTGGATTGGGAGGTGCATGAAAGGCATAAGTTTAAAATTTTTTTTGTGCTCATCTATTAAATCTAGATTAATATCATTTGGATGTGAAGTGAGGTATCTAATTCTTTTTAAGCCATTAATCTTTGACAATATACTGCACAATTTATCTAAGCTAATTTTCCTTTCTACAGATTTTTCAAATATTGCTGACTTATATGAACTGACATTTTGTCCCAACAAAGTAATTTCTTTAGCACCATTTTTAACTAAATTTGAAACTTCTGCAAAAATATCTTCTACTGGTCTAGAAAACTCGGCACCTCTAGTGTAGGGAACAACGCAAAAAGAACAAAATTTATCACAACCTTCCTGAATTGTTACAGACCTGCTAACTCCCTTTGCAAAAGAATAAGGAAAGGACTCAAACTTTGACTCAGTTAAAAAGTCAGTGAATTTTTTCTTTTCTGTTTTTCTTTTTAAAATCTTTGGTAAAACATGAAAATTCTGCGGACCCAGAACATAATCAACAGATTTATTCCTCCTTAGAATCTCATCTCCTTCAGCTTGCGCAACACATCCAGTTACGATTATTTTCATTTCATCACCAGATTTTTTTTTGTTTTCTTTAAAAACAGAAAGTCTGCCTAAATCCGAATATAATTTTTCAGAAGCCTTTTCTCTTATATGGCATGTGTTCAATATAGCAATATTAGAAGTTTCGAAATTAAAGGTTTGTTTATAGCCATTAAATTCTAGTAACTCATTAAGCTTCTCTGAATCATAAACATTCATTTGACAACCATAAGTCTTGATGAAAAATGTACCCGGCATAATTACTCAAAAAATTAAAGAATTAAATATTTTTTCTTAGATTACAAGTATTTAAATTGATAAAGGTTTATTTTATTCTCAGCTTCAACCGAACTATAGTCGTTTTGCACTTGTTCAGATATGCAGTCAAACGAATATTTACATGCTTGCTTTCTATCTTTAAAACTTGAGAATTTCCTTGCCTTATGAAAGTTTATCCTTACCTCACTTACTCCCAATCCTAGAAACTTCCACGCATGTGGGATTAAATCCATGGCCCCAAACCAGGCAAAAAATGGTCTAAAATTCTTATCAACAGGAACTCCATCAAGCTTCCTGTAAGTCAATGAAATTGGTTGAATACTCCAGTTTTCACTTTTTTGGGCATCAACAATACCAAATAATGCACTTTTAAACGGTAGAACACGTGTGCCATCGCTAGAAGTTCCTTCTGGGAATAAAATTATATTAAATCCTTTTTCTAAATTACTATTAAGAACGTTTATTTGGTCAAATGCCTTTAAGGATCCTTTTCTATCAACAAAAATAGTTCTACCGAGTTCACACAATTTATTAATTAATGGCCAACTCTTAATTTCTGACTTTGCAACAAATAGTCCATCTAATAAGGAGCCAAGCAAAAAAATATCTAAATATGAAACATGATTCGATACATATAAAACCTTATTATTCTTTTTTTTTCCTTTTTGGCTAATTCTTATTCCAAAGATCTTAACTAAACCTTTAAAAAATAGCCTATAAAAAAAAAAAAATTTTTCCTTTGAGAAGAAAAAGAAAATAAAATTCAATGGAAGACAGAATAGGGCCCAAAAAAACAAAGGTAAAATTCTAAAAAAAGATAAAATAGGAGAATAAAGCATTTCAGTTAACTTTGTGAAAAGAAAGTTGTGAATACTTTTTCATTATATTTGTTGATTTTAAAATTATTAGGACATCGGTCGTATCAAATACTTTATCAACTACAGCACCTTGGCCAATCCATGCTCCAGCACGAATATAAGCTTTAATTAAAGGTGGTAAGTTTCTGAACTCTTCTTCATTATTTATTCTATCAGAATCCATAATTTTGTAATCAGCTTTAATTGAATCATGTGGAATTGTATTATAAATCTTTGGTGCCAAATGATTATTGTGAAGATAGGATAATTGCTTGATAAATCTAGCATAATGACACGATGGGAAGCTTGCACAACCAAAAATTAGGTCTACATTGTTTTCAAAGATATAAGTTGCCAACCCTTTCCAAAGTAACTTAATAATTCTGCCATCCCTATAATCTTTGTGGACGCAAGATCTACCAGCTTCTAAAATTGATATATTTTTTTTCTTGTGAAATGTTTCTATATTAAATTCACTTTCAGTATAAAACTTTCTATAACCAGTATTTCTTGGTTTAAATAACAATCTATAGGTTCCTACAACGTAACTGTCAGAGACTGATTTATCAATAACAACTAAATGCTCGCACTCTTTGTCAAATTCATCTGTATCTTTTTTTTCGCAATCTTTTGTTTCTCCAAAAAAACTTTTATACCTTAATTCCTGAACATTTTGTAATAATGGGTGCGGTGCTTTAATAGTTGTTAAAAAAAAGTTTTTAAAAGTAAGCTCTATCTTCTTACTTTCTTTCTTAACAAAAAAATTATTTTTTTCTGAAATTTTTTTAATATAAATTACATTTCTTGCTACATATGTTGCTTTCGACAAGATTGATCTTATTTTCTCAAACCTAAAGTTATTTAAATAGTTATTTGTTTTTTTTAATTGGAATAGCATATAACTCTAACCTATAATCTACTAGTTTGTAACCCAGTTCTTGTGCCATTTGTTTTTGCATAGCATCAATAAATGTGTTTCTGAATTCTTTTACCTTTCCATTTTGTATATCTATTAGATGATGATGATCTTCTTCTCTGACAGTCTCATATCTGGAGCTGAATCCTTTAAATTCATGCTTTTCTAATAAATTATTTTCCACAAAAAATCTGATTGTCCTATAAACCGTAGCAATACCAATTCTTTTATCGATCATTACTGCTCTTTTAAAAACTGATTCTACGTCAGGATGGTCTTGAGACTCTGAAAGTACGCGGACTATTACTTTTCTTTGTTCAGTCATTTTAAGACCTAGTTGATTACATTTTTCTAATAATGACTCCATAAGTTTACACTTTGTTTAAACTTTTATTAAATTTTTGTTGCACACCTAGTTTAAAATTTTCTAGTACAGTATACCGCATATCAACGCAAATTTCTCTCAAAATGGAAAAAAAATTGTAGTCACTGCTAATTAGATTTTTCCAATGATCTACTTAAAAACAAACGTTGTCTTAATCTAAACCTTTAATGACATTAACAGTGCATCATAAAACTGGGAGTTTAAGTAATAGTATTTTTCTCTTCTTCCAAAAATAAGAAAATTAAATCTAAGATATAAGTTAATTGCTGAAAAATTCTTTTCATTTACCTCTAGAATAATTTTTCTTAAAGATTCTTTTTTACAAAAAACAATTCCATCGTTTACAAATTTTGTTGCAATGCCCCTTTTTCTATAGTCAGGATGAACAAAGATTGAATAAAGCTCTAGGGAATCTCCTATCTTGGAAAAAATTGAAAACCCATTGATTTTTTCTTCTGAAAAACTCACGCGAGCAAAAGTTTTCTCCTTATTAATAATTTTTTTCAATTCATAGATTTCCCAAATATTTCTTCCTAAATCAGTTTTATATTTAGTTTGAAGAGTAAAAATCTCATTACAGTGATTTTCACCCATAGGTAAAAAATTAAGTTTTTTCATAGTATGCATTATGGTAGAAAATTTCTAAATCAGTTTTTCCTAACCCAGCAAAACATGCTTCTGCAAGGGTTATTGCACTTACATCAAAAAATTTAAAATCTCTTTTCTTTATATTTTTCAAAATACCAAAGTTCTTTTTGGAATCTGAAACCAATATTAAATTCTCATGTTTTGACCTTAGTGTTATGAAGTAATCACTAAGGTTGGTATTATTCCCAAAAAATATTTTTGATTTAAAATCAACTTTTTTTGTAGATAAATCATAAAATTGGTAAAAAAATCTTCCACTTGATGATTTAGTAAACATCAGAATTTTTTTTTTTTTTTTTAAAAAATTGTAAAAAAATAAATAAAATTTATTTATCGAATAAACTTCTGATCTTAAAACAAGTGCTAATCCTTGAGCTATCGCTTTAATACTTCTAAGACCTGTAAAACTTCCAGGTCCTGAATAAATAAATATTTTTTTTAAATTTTGGGAATTTTTTTCTTTCAAAATTTTTTTTAACAATAAGAAAAACAATTCTGATTTGTTTTCTCCAATTTTAGTTGAGAAAGATCTTAGTAAATTAAAATGTTCATACAAAGCAACAGAAATTCTTTGACTTGAAGAAAAAAGGGATAGTGATAACATAATTTTAGTTCATACAATGAATAAAAACCTTCTTAAAGTAAATAAAAATAATCTGGATGTTTTTATAGATTTAAAATACGCATCAAATGATAATGTAACTAAAAAAAAAATATATCTTTCAAAAAACTGTTTTATTCATAAAATAGCATATGAACATCTTTGTCTGGCAGTTGAAATAGCAAAAAAAATTGGGTTTAGAATAAAAATTTTTGACGCATATAGACCAGTTTATGTCCAAAAAAAACTCTGGGAATTTTTGCCAGATCCCAGATTTATCGTTCCACCTATAAAGGGTTCTCCCCATTCAAGAGGAGTAGCAATAGACTTAACTTTAGTGGATTTAAATGAAAATGAATTAGATATGGGTACCGGGTTTGATGAATTTAGCAGATTATCCTTTCATGGGTGTTTAGAAATCTCAGATGTTGCCTATAGAAATAGAAGTCTATTATTAGGAATTATGACTGCAGCAGGCTGGGATTTTTTTAGAAATGAATGGTGGCATTATCAGTTATTCAACTCAAAAACATACCCAATTATTGAAAATGTATAGATTAAGGTTTTTACAATCCATTTTATTACTTTTTATATTATTTTTTAGAAGTCTTTCTTTTTGTGAGGAAAGTTTTGCAACAGTTTTAATGTATCATAGGTTTGATGAACCAAAATACCCATCAACTAATATTGATTCAAAAATATTTGAAGAGCAAATGAGTCTCTTAAAAAGTCAAAACTATAGTGTTCTTCCTTTATCTGAATTGGTATTATTTTTTGAACAAAAGAAAAGATTACCAGAAAAATCAATTTTTATAACAATGGATGATGGTTACAAAAGTATTTTCACAAAGGCCTATCCAATTATGAAAAAATTTAACTATCCTTTTAGTGTTTTTGTATCAACTGACTTCATTTCAAATAATTCAGAATCAAACTATATGACTTGGAAAATGCTTAAAGAGCTATCTATAAACAATGTAGAAATACTTAATCATTCATCAAATCACAAAAGTTTTCTAGAATCTTCAGATGAAGAAATTTTAAATTCTATAATCAAAGGAGAAAAAAATTTAAAAGAAAAGATAGGAAAATCTTTAAAAATTTTTTCTTTTCCATACGGTGATAGTAATTTAAAGATTGAAAGCCTTCTTGAAAGTCTAGGTTACAAGATTTCTTTTGCCCAACATTCAAGCCCAATTCATTTAACAGAAAACAAGCTAAGACTTCCTAGATTTTCCTTAAACAATGAGTATGGAAACTTAAAGAGGTTTCGGACGATTGTAAAGGCTCAACCTCTTATGGCAGAAGATATTCTTCCTTTAGACACTAAATTGGACAAAAAGTTCCCTTTTCTGGAGTTTGAAACAAATTTTTCTCCAAAAAAAATTAATTGTTTTATAAATAAAAACGCTAAAATAAACAAAAAAATAGTAGGCGCCAAAAGAATTAGATTGGAATTACTTCAGCTCGTAAGTAAAAAAAAATACAGAATTAATTGTACATACACTGAAAATACTTCTCTTTACTGGTTTGGCAAAGAGATTATATTTGAAAATTAGTTTATATAATATTGAGAAAAATCAAATCGTGCAAAATTGTTGGATCTTATCATTTTTTTCAGATCACTAATATAATTTTCACGCCTTTCTGAATAATTCTGCAAAAATTCAAGTAAAACTTTTCCTGATAAGTTTTCACCATTCATTCTCAAATTTTTTCTTTTCTGTCTAAATTTTTCATAAGCTCGATGTGTATTAAGATTTTTCAAGTATGACATTGTTGATTCTGACAAATTACTAAATCTTTTTATTAAAAAATCTTTATCTTTTTCTCTTCGATTAGGTTTAAGACCTTGATTTTTATCAAAAGTATATTGTCCAAATATTGCGTTTCCTTCTCTTGCGTATCTTGATGTCCCCCATCCACTCTCTATTGCGGCTTGTCCTAAGGCTAAGGATATAGGAACTATGTCAACTCTCATCAAAAGATTACCAAGATTCGATTCTTTGTAATCGTACTTTTTACTTAAATCTAATAACCATTGTGGCCAGAATTCTTTGGAAATGCTTTCCCCTTCCATCTCATTTAACCAGTCAAGAATCTTCTTTCTATTATTTAAAATTTTTTGATTTTCAATAAATATAATTGGGACCAATGTATTTATAAAAAGTTTTTTTCTTTCCATTACGGATTCTATAGACATAAAATCCTTAGGTAATGAAGAAAATATTATTATGTTTCCACTTTGATTGCTCAAAAAAGTGTCAGCTGAAAAATTATATGTGTCGAAAATTTCATTCATTTCTTTTGACTGATCAATGAAATTAAGTTTGCTTTCTTCCGAAAAGTCTTGGTTTTTTTTACTATCTAAAACACTATAATTTACTTTTGTAGATTGTGTTTTTCTTTCCAGAAGTAGTGTTTTAAAAAAACCAACTGCTAGATTAAAAATAATTAAGGAAACTAAAAAAACTACAATATTTCTGTAAAGAGTAGATGTCCCCATTTTTAATTAATTGCTTCTACAGACACTATTTCTGGCACATAGTATTTAAGCATATTTTCAATACCCGCTTTAAGAGTCATGGTTGAACTTGGGCAGCCAGCACAGGCACCTCTCATTTCTAAAAAAACAATTCCCTTTTCATATTTTACAAACTTTATATCACCACCATCTTGGGCAACAGCTGGCTTTATTCTTTTATCCAACAAATCTTCGATCTGCTTGACTATATTCTCATTTTTCTTAGTATATTTTTTTTTCAGCTTTTTATTATTATTCTTAATTTTATTTTTTATAACTTTCCCTGATGATAGACACTCCATAATTTTAGCTAAAATAGATGGCTTAATTACTTCCCAATCAACTTCAGGTTTTTTAGTTATTGTCACAAAGCTCTCTGATATAAAAACATTTACAACGCTATCCAGTTCAAAGAGTTTTTTAGCTAGGTTGAGAGACTCCGCCTCTTCTTTTGTTTTAAACTCCAAAGATCCCTTATCTAAAAGTTTTTTTTCTGAAATAAATTTTAAAGACTGGGGGTTGGGAGTAACTTCCGTTTGTATAAACATAAAGATAAGTTAATTATTTTAACACATTTTGTCAATTTCTTCTTCAGACAAATTTGATGGAATTATTGTTAAAGGAACTTTTAGTTTCGATCTATGCTTGCCAGTAAACGAAGTGATTAGTGGCCCTGGGCCCGCTACATCAGCAGATGCAGCCAATACGAAATTAGAAACATATTTGTTTGAATTTAGAAAATTTACAATGCATTCAATTCTGTCACCTTTCATAATAAACTTCTTTGGTTTTTTTGATGTAAAATTTAGAATATAGTTTTCGTATTCTCTTATTTTTGATTCTGCCTCTTCTCTCGATTCTACTTCAGCAATATCTTCAACCGCTTTCCAATGGCTAAAATCTAAAGTGTCAAATGTATATAAAATTGCTACCCTACCATCTGCTCTAGAAGCTCTTTGGGAAGCATATCTTAAAGCATTAAACATTTCTTTTGATTCATCTAATACTACTAAAAAAGTTAATTCCCTATCCATTTTATGATTTCTTAAAAACAATTCCAGCTAAAAAGCCTAAACCAATTGCAATGATAGCAGAAAACAAACCATATATAAAAGAAAATTTATGTGCAAGTTTATAAATAAAAGAACTGATCCCTAGTTTGTTTACAAATATTTTTGTTTTTGATATTTCATAAGAGTTTGCTTTTCCCTTAACACTCATAGATACAAGATATTCACCTACAGGAGCATTTTTAGGTAGTTTAATTGGAATTTTAAAAAAATTTGGTATTTTTTCGTTTACTTTTACGAACGAATTATTTTTTATCAAAAACAAACCGATAGAACGCTTTTTTTCAATTAGGTCTCTTTTTAAATTATCATCATCCTTACCTAACAATTTTATATTATCAACTAAATCTTTTTTAATCTCAAAATCAATTTCTTTATCTTGATTATTGGTATAATAGTGTGAAAGACCAGAATAAGTAAACTCCCCTGTTTTGTTCCAAGTCCACATATTTAAAATTTTTTTTTTTTTTTGCAAAATAACTTTTTGCTTTGGGCCTTGAATTTTTAATACTAAAAAATCATTGCTGTCAGTATAACCGTATATTATAAAATCTGGTTCAATTGAATTTTCATTGATTATTATAGTCTTATCAGAAACATCAAAAGATAAAATCGTCGTATAACCCTTATGTACTCCAAGAAAAGAAAAAAGAAAAATTAAAATTATATTTTTAATCATTGAAAAGCATCCTGAATAATAATTCTTGAATTCATTAATGGTTCGCTAAAAAGTTCTAATGACATTTTAAAAGAAACAATTATAACAACAATAGCCAATAAGATTCTTATTTGATCTCCCCTAAATCTAGAAGTAAATTTTGATCCATACTGTGCACCAATAACTCCGCCAATAAGTAAAAAAATTGCCAGAATCAAATCAACTGATTGATTATATGTTGCCTGCAATATAGAAACATTTAAGGTAACGAAAACAATCTGGAACAATGATGTTCCAATTGCTGTAACTGTATTCATTCTAAACAAATAGATCATAGCTGGAACCATTACAAAGCCCCCACCGACTCCCATCAAGGCCGAAAGAAAACCAACAAAAATTCCCACTGAAATAGGTAAATAGATAGAGATATAGATTCTTGAAATCCTAAATCTAAATTTCATGGGAAGAATATCAAAAAAGGTCCTTTTTTTAATTCTGACACTTTTTTGTGTATCAGTTTTTTTAAGAAGTGATAACATGCTCTCAAAAAACATTAAAGCTCCAATGATCAACAAAAAAACTATATAAAAAATAGTGATAATCAAATCAATATCCCCAGACTCTTTAAGAAAATTAAAGATTATGATCCCAAAGGTTGACCCAAATATACCACCTATCAGGAGAAATATTCCTATTTCATAATCGATATTTTTTTTTCGACTATGTGCAATAGCTCCAGAAACTGACGAGCCTAATATTTGAACAGCTTCGGTGCCTACAGCTGTTGATGGAGGTATTCCCATAAAAATTAATAATGGTGTCATTAAAAAGCCCCCACCAACACCAAATAGCCCAGACATAAAACCAACGATGAAACCAAAAAACAAGATAATTAACAAGTTAATCTGAATCTCAGCTATTGGAAGGTAAAAACTCATTTTTGAAAAAAACCCATTATATCTTTAATTTTCTCAATATTTTGAGAGGCAATTTTGCTAGCTTTTTCTCTGCCATTAAACAAAATTGAGTTTAAGTAAGAGTCATCCTTAAGTAACTTATTCATTTCGTAAGAAATTTTTGAAATTTTTTCACTAATTACTTCGGACAGATCTTCCTTAAATTTTTTGAAATTTTCTCCAGAGTAATCATTAATTATCTTCTTTACTTGACGATTATCGATTGCAGCAAAAATATTAACTAGATTCTTAACTTCAGGCCTATTTTCAAGATCTTCAATTTTTTCTGGGAAAGGTAATGAATCCGTTTTTGCTTTTTGAATCTTCTTTTTTATAATATCATTTTCATCAGTCAAATTTACTCGAGAAAAATCCGAAGGATCAGATTTGCTCATTTTCTTAGTTCCATCTTTCAAACTCATTATTCTAGTTGCAATGCCAGTAATAATTGGCTCTGGTATAGGAAAAAAATTATTATTATAAAATCTATTAAAACTTTGAGCTATATCTCTTGATAGTTCAAGATGTTGTTTTTGATCCTCACCTACAGGAACATGGGTTGATTTATAAAGTAAAATGTCCGCTGCCATTAAAACAGGATATGAATAAAGACCAACAGGTGCCTTTTCTTTATTTTTTCCAGCCTTGTCTTTAAATTGAGTCATTCTATTAAGCCAACCAATAGGAGTATGACAACTCAAAATCCAGGCTAATTCAGAATGAGCAGATATTTGAGATTGAGTAAAAATTATACTTTTCTTAGGGTCAATTCCGGAAGCGATATATGCTGCTGCAACTTCTTTAGTATTTTTTCTTAAATTTTCTCTGTTCTCGGCAACTGTTATAGCATGCAAGTCTACAATACAAAAAATACAGTCATTTTTTTTTTGGAAATCAATCCAGTTTTTTATTGCACCTAAGTAATTTCCAAGATGGAGGTTTCCAGTCGGTTGAACTCCAGAAAGAATTATTTTTTTTCCTATTTCTTCCATTTTAAAAAATTAATCTCTTTAATACCCGAAATAAAAATCATTAGTATATATGCAATAGAACCAAAAAGGATAGTCATTAATAGTGATAAATTTTTTTTAGCAGAAAAATGTTTTTCTGTAAAACTTATAATATCAGTACTGATAAGATTTTCGACTAATATTGCCATTAAAAAAGAACAGATTAAAACTTTAAATAAGACTTTGATAATACTTGGATCAAAGAAAATCTTTTTTTGTGAAATCAGCAAAAAAAACAATAACATTACATTAACCCATGCAGATATAGAGGTTGCTATAGCAAGGCCTACATGTAAAAATTTTTCTATTAAAATAATATTTAAAATTAGATTAAGGATCATACTTACAATAGAAATTCTTATTGGAGTTTTTGTATCCTCATTTGCAAAAAAAGGAACCACGAGTATTTTAATCATCACAAAGGCAGGAAGGCCTAGGCTTAATGCTTTTAATGCACTACTTGTTAACATTGCATCATCAGAATCAAATGCACCTCTCAAAAAAAGAAAGCTTACAATCTCATGAGATAAAACAAACAAACCAATACAGGCGGGGATAGAAAAGATCAGTCCTATTTTTATGGCGTTAGAAATACTTTCATTCCCCTTGTTCTTTTGTTTATTTTTAATCTGCTTTGATAATATTGGTAATAGTGCGGTGCTAATTGCTATTCCCAAAACACCAAGTGGAAGTTGGTTGATTCTATCTGCATAATAAAGGTAAGAAATAGAGCCATCCGGAAGTCCCGAAGCAAGAATCATATCAATTAACAAGTTAAGTTGGTATGCGCCATTACCTATAACAACTGGGATTAGTAATGTTATTAATTTTTTAACATTCTTATTATCTTTAAATTCGCTAAAATGAAAAATTTTTAAATCTAAATTTACGTTGTTTTTTTTAAGATTATAAATTAGCCAGAGCAACTGAATTAAACCTGCAAAAGAAACTGCAAGACTCAAGAAATTAGTTATATAGATTTTATTATTTTCATAACCAAAAAAAATTAATAAAACTAGAATCATTGTCAGATTTAAAATGATTGGTGTTAGTGCCATTGCAGCAAATCGATTAAGTGTATTTAAATAGGCTCCCATCAAAGAAGTTAAACAAACAAACAGGACAAAAGGAAAAGCTAATCTGGACAAATTTACCGTAAGAAAAAACTTTTCATTATTGTTAGTAAAGCCTGGAGCAATAAGATTGATTATTAAAGGCATAAAAATCTCAACAACTATTAACAAGATTAGCAACATTACCAACAGCATTGAAAAAACTTTTGAGAAAAATTCATCGGCACTTTTTGTTCCATACTTGCGGGAAACTCCTGAAACAACAGGAATAAATACAGAATTCATAGATCCTTCTGCAAAAAGTCTTCTAAAAAGATTGGGTAATTTGAAGGCAACAAAAAAAGCATCTGAAATCATACCTGCACCAATGATACGTGCAATTAAAAAGTCTCTAGTGTACCCGAGAATCCTACTCAGAAAAGTCATTGATCCAATAATTGAGATTATTTTAAAAAGCATTTTCTAATTGATTTGATAATAACAATTTAATTTTTTTTTCTAGTTCATCCAAAAATTTTCCATCTTTCAATTTAAACCCAAACTTATTTCTTATATGAAAACTATCCTGGGCAAAATCGCCGTTAGTAGAAATTTTAGCCATAGAAATAACAAGATTATTTTCAATTAGAATTGTTAAAAGATCATATAATAATCTAGGCCTATCATTAGTTGTGACTTCGAAAACTGTGTAAGTTGATGATGAATAATTATCAATGTTAATCTCTACCTTTTTTTTCAAAACATTAGGTACAACATCATTCTTACATTCATGAATAAATTCACCCTTTTTGCAAAGTTTTAGTTTTTGCTCTAATTTAAAAATCTTTTCATTAATCTCAAAGTCTGAAAGTAACTCTCTTTTGTTGAAAGACACTTTAAATGTATCAATAACTGAATTGTCATCTAATGTAAATATTCTCGCCTCTAAAACTGAGATTCTTTCAGAAACAAAGATTGAAATCAGGTCTAACAGAAGACGAGGTCTATCATCTGTGACAACTATTATTTCAAGAATTTTTTGTGGTTGAATCTTTATGCAAAAATCAAATTTTTTCAATTTTTTTTGATCCGTAAAAAAATTCTCTATTTGAAATGAAATAGTACTTGGAGATTGTAATAACCAATAATTTGGATATGTAATTTTTGAAAAAGATTCCAAACTTTTTTTTGTTAATCTTTTGGAAAAAGATAGAACTTGGCTTTTAGTTTCTTCAATTTTAGAGTTTATTCCAAAAAATTTATCAGGCTTCTGGATCTCTTTTTCACATTTTAAATATAATTCTTGGAGAAGACTTGCTTTCCATTGATTCCAAAGTCCGTGGTCAACAGCCGAAATATCTGATACAGTTAACAAAAACAATGATCTTAGTCTTTTTAAGCTGGTGACTTTTGAGCAAAGTTTCTTGATTATTGAATCATCCTCTAAATCTTTCTTAAATGCAAATTCGCTAAAAATTAAATGATTTTCGATTAACCAAGATGTTTCTTCTGCAATTTCATTTTTTTCATTAAATCTTAAAATTATTTTTTTTGCCATATTTGCACCTTTTAAATTATGATCTCCACCATAACCTTTCCCAATATCATGCAATAAGGTTGCATAAAAGAGGGGTTTTTTATCAAATTCTTTTTTAAAAATATTCTTGGAAAATTCGTAGTATTTCTTTGCCACCTTATTTGTTTTAATATCTTTCAGAATATTAATTGCTCTAAGGGTATGTTGATCAACTGTCAGTAAATGGTACCTATCAAACTGTGTTAATGAAACAATATTTTTAAATTCTGGAACAATTTTAGGGAGTATGCCAAGATCATTTAACTTGATGAGACTTTCTTTTTTGTTCCCTGAAAAGAGAATTTTTTTAAATGATTCTATTGTTGCTTTTGAAAAAAAATTGGCCTTTGGAATTTTATTTATATTATCCAGAATAATTCGTTCCTCAGAAACCATTATCTTATTTTTATTCAAGTTTTCTAAGAAATCTTCTAAGAATTCATTTTTAAAAAAAATATTTTTTACTAATTTTTTTTTATTTTTTTCTTCTTTTTTTAATTTTTCGAGTAAAGATTCTGATAAAATATTTGCAAGATTCTTGGTGTTTCTTATTTGCATAAAGTAATTCTTCATAAAAATCTCAACATTTGTATTGTCTTTCTTAATTTTTTTTTTGTTAAGTTTACTTGCAATAATTTTTTGGTAATCGAATGATAACTTATCATTTTGTCTCTTGCTTTTGTAATGCAGAAAACAACGAATTGTTAGCAAAAACTCTAGGGACGATTGAATTTTTTTTTTTTCATTTGAGCTTAAAAGTATTCCTCTATGTGATAGTTCAAATTTTTTGCTAATTCCTAAAATTTTTAATCCCCAAAAAATTAGGTTTATATCTCTTAATGAACCTTCACTTTCTTTTATATTAGGTTCATTCTTAAAATAATCAAAATTGATGTCTATAATCTTTTCTTTTCTTTCTAAAATTTTTTTTGATAAAAAAGATTTCCGGGTCTTAAAAACTTCTTGCTCAAAATTTTTCATAATTTTCTTATAAAAAGACTTTGAACCGACAATTAATCTACTATCTAGCATAGACGTTTTAGTCATATGATCTTTTTTCAAGAAATCAAAAGTTTGTTTATACGTTCTGACTGCATGCCCAATCTTAAAACCTAAATCCCAGATTGGGTATAATATAAATTTGACAATTTTTTCAATTTCGTCTTGTTTTTTTTTTTCTTGATGAATAATGAGAATATAAATGTCCGAATATGGAGCTAGTTGTTTCCTTCCGTAGCCACCAACAGCACAAATTAAGAATTCATTACTTAAAAAAGTGTATTGGACTTTAATCAGGTTAAATAAGTCTTTTATAACCTGATCAATTAATTTAGAGTTTTTTTTACATGTTTCAACACCAGAAAGTGAATAAAAAAAAAATTTTTGAATTTTATTTTGTTCTTTTAAAAAAATCTTCTTTATTAAATCTAATTTTTTAAAAATTTCTTTAGAATCTAAATCCATCACTCTAAGATAAGTAATTTTTTTTTATCGTGTAAAGAATATCTAATGACTCTTTAGGACTTAGATTATCAAGATCCAATTTTTTTATTTCGTCAACTATTTCATTAAATTCTTGTGCATCTTTTTCATCAAAATTGACATCCTTTTCATTTAACAAAACAAAATTTTCATCTTGTTTTATCTGCTTTAAAATTTCTTTAGCTCTAGATAGAATAGAATTATTAATACCCGCTAGATTAGCCACATGAATTCCAAATGAGCCCTCAGAAATACCATCAACGACCTTATAAAGAAAAATTATTTCATCATTCCACCTTTTTATTGCAAGTGTTTTTAATTTTATTTCATCATATTTTTTTTCAAGCTGACATATTTCTTTAAAGTGAGTGGCAAATAATGTTATACATTTTATTTTTTGGATAATAAATTCCAAAACTGCTCTTGAAATTGCCAAACCATCTTCTGTTGATGTTCCTCTACCTAATTCATCCAAGATCACAAGTGAGGAGTTTGTAGCACCATCAATAATCCTTGAAGTTTCAATCATTTCGGTCATAAATGTTGATAATCCTTCTGACAAATTATCAGAAGCACCAATTCTAGTAAAAATTTTATCAAAAACACTAAGATTAGCTGAGCTGCTAGGAACAAAACACCCTATTTGGTTTAAAATAACTATAATGGCAATCTGTCTTAAAAAAGTGCTTTTCCCAGCCATATTTGGTCCTGTCATAATCCATGTATTATTTTTTCCATCCATAACACAATCGTTAGGTGTGAATTCTTGCCCTTCTTTTTTCAAACTTTCTTCAACGACAGGATGTCGCCCCTTTTGAATATCTATTGAAACAGCTTGAACAAGGTTAGGTTTTGTGTATTTTCTTTCAAGAGACAAAATTGCAAAATTAGAAATAACATCTATAAAAGATACTGTATGTGAAATTAAATTTATACAATCACTTTCGTCACCGATCTGACGGCAAATATTTTCATAGATTTTCATTTCAAGTTCAACAGATTCTGATTCAGAATTTTCTATATCTAAAGATATCTTTTTTAATTTTTCTGTTTGAAATCTTGAAGTATTAATTGTGTTCTGAATCAATCTAAAGTCAATTTTACTACAATCTTTTAGTTTGTCAGTGTTTTTATTAGTTGTTTCAACAAAATATCCATGAAAATTATTAAATTTGATTTTTAAATTATTTACTCCTGTTTCTAAAGCATATTCAGATTGCAAATCTAGAATGTCATTTTGTTTTAAATTTTTTATATTTCGCAAATCATCAAGTCTTTTATCAACACCACTTCTTATTACACCACCATCATTTAAATTAATTGGGGGAGTTTCTTGAATTTTTTTTCTTATTAATTTTCCAACCCTGAGTGCCGTGAATTGAATTTTATGATCAATAATTAACTTTTTGATTATTCGATCATTTGATCCTTTTAATTCAGCAAATAATTCTATTGATTTTTCTACAAATAAAGCAAGCATTATTAAGTCTCTTGGGTTGTTTGTTTTTGCACTTATTCTTGACAATGCCCTTTCTACATCAGGCAGGCTTGAAAGCAGTAACAGCGTTCTTTTTAGCAAATCTAAATTAAGAATAAATTTTTCTACTAAATCGTGTCTATTTTTAATTTCATTAATTTTAATCAGAGGATTTTTCAAAAAGTCTCTCAACAATCTCCCCCCTGACGATGTTTTGGTTTTATCAATTACATCAAGAAGGCTTCCTTTTTTTTCACCATTGGTTTTTTGAAAGATCTCCAAGCTCTTTTCAGAAAACATGTCGATTTGCATGAAGTTATTTTTATCAATTATCTCAAAGTTCTTAATTTTTGGAAGGTTCTTCTTTTGAGTTAGTTCAAGATAGTTTATTAGTGCGCCTATTACTGAAATATCATTTTCTGAAAGATTATGAGAATAATCTATTTTGGAGTTCTTAAAGAAAGTTTTAATCTTCTCCTTGTTGTTTTGAATATCATAAAATGAGTTTGGAATCTGCGTAGTAACTTTTTCAAACGATTTCAATTTTTCTTTTATAGTGTTAAATTTTACCAGATCATTTGAAACAATTATCTCACCTGGTTCTACTTTGTTGATACATTCTAACAAATCATCTTTAAAATTTACCCCCTCAACTCTTTGGAGTTTTATAGATCCAGTTGTCATATCAACCCAAGCTAATGAAATTTCACCTTTAAAAAAACTTATACTCAAAAGATAATTATAGGACTTCGATTCTAACAAAGAATCTTCTAAAATAGTTCCAGGTGTGATTATTCTAACAACATCTCTTTTAAAGATTTTTGATGTTTTCTTATCCCCAGACTTTAGAGATTTTTCCTCTAACTGCTCGGCAATCGCCACCTTGAAACCTAGCTTTATCAATCTTGAAAGATAAGTTTGAGATGCGTGAACGGGAACTCCACACATTGGGATATCTTGGTTATTAATTTTACCTCTTTTTGTAAGTGCAATTCCTAAATGAGAGGCGGCAATTTTTGCATCGTCAAAAAAAAGCTCGTAAAAATCGCCCATTCTATAAAAAAGCAAGTATTCGTTATGCCTCTCTTTAACTTCAAGATATTGAGCCATCATTGGTGTTGGCTTTGAAATTAATTTTTTTTTTTCAAAACTGGAAAAACCTTTTATCTCAGGTTGTTTTAATTTCATTTTTCTTTAAATTAATATCTAAATATTTAAGCATTTTCATGTTTGTTCATAAAGACATAATTATAGTTTTCTTATTCATATTTGTTTTTACTTTTCTAATTATTTTCCTTTTTTTGAGTGATCTTAAAAAAATTATGAAAGATCTTCAAAGTTTCTCTGGAAAACCAATAAAGTCATCTAAGTTCTTTTTTTATAATTTGTTTGAACCTTTAATCTTTAATATTAATTCTATTATTTCAGAGCAACAATCAAAGTTTAAATCAGAAAGACTGAGGGTTTATTTTTATGATTATTTTTTTAAAAACTTTCCAGATCCATTATTAATTATTGATGAATTATCGAATATTATTGAGCTCAATGAAGCAAGTATAAATTTGCTTGGTAAAGATTCAAAGGGAAAAAATATTCTTTCTGCACTAAGAATACCAGAACTTGGTGATCTAATAAATCATTCAGTTCAAAAAAAAAAACCTGTCGAATCAGAAGTTCACTTAATTTATCCAAAAGAAAAAGTTTTTAAAATTTGGATCTCAGGAAGACGGCATGTTGGAAAAAATCAATTAAATTTTCTTCGTTTATATGATTCAACATCTGAAAACAACGTTCAAAATCTACAAAGAGATTTTATTGCTAATGCTAGCCATGAATTAAAGACTCCCATAACTTCAATTTCAGGATACTGTGAAACATTAATTAAAGACAAATCAAACGACAAAAATATTAAAAAAAAGTTTTTAAAAACAATGATGAATGAAGCAACTCGAATGTCAACTTTAGTCAATGATTTACTGTCTCTTACCAGAATAGAAAGGTTAGAACACACTCCTCCAAATCAATCTATAAATTTAGTGGAAGTACTTAATGAAGTTTCTAACATATGTTCCGAGAGAAATTTTCGTAACGGGTCTAAATATAAATTTAAAATCCCAAAGAAAAATATACTAATTGTTGGGGATAAGTCTGAGCTAAAGCAAGTTTTTTTGAACATAATTGAGAATGCTATTATTCATAGCAATTCTTCAAGGCCAGTAGAAATAAAGTTATCCAACTCAAATTCTGCTGTTGTTTTTAGTGTTAAGGATTATGGTGTAGGTATCTCCAATCAAAACATTCCATTATTAACCAAAAGATTTTTTAGAGTTGATCCATCAAGGTCACGCGGATCTGGAAATACTGGGTTAGGATTATCAATTGTTAAACATACCTTGAACAGACATAATGCCGAATTAAATATTATTTCAACTGTCAATAAAGGTTCAGAATTTTCCATAATTTTTAATAAAGGAAGTCCATCTCTTTTGGGATAACAAATTTCTTAAAAAAAATTTCCTAAAAAAGTTTCTTGCCACAAAAGTGTCATGCCCTTTTCATAAAAATGTCACATTACATAACTACGTTCTAGTCTGAAAAAATCAAATATTCGAAAAAGTAGATGAAATGAATAAAAAAATTGCTATTTTAGCATTGTCCACAAATATTATATTCTCTGAAAAATTATCTGCTAAGGATGATTCTGTACAAATTGATGCTCTTCAAAATGAAATTTTGAAGATGAAGCAAGAGATATCTTCAGATAAAGGTAAAACTTATTTTAGGAAAGGCAAAGGACTCAGTATTAAAAGTGCTGATGGAAGATACGAGTTTGAAATTAAAGGTCGGCTAATGTGGGATATGACTGGTATTTTTGGAGGAAATAACGTGAGTACAGGTAATGATCCGTGTAAGTCAAACTGTAGTAGAGCTGACAACTTAGGAACTTGGGGAAATGAATTTCGTAGGGTGCGTTTTTCAATTAAAGGTAAGCTGGGATATGGATGGGGTTTTGCATTCCAACCAGATTTTGCTGAGACAATTTCTGATAATTCCAGTACTGGAGGCAAGGGTGTCAATGTTATAGACGCCCTAATCTATAAAAATATCAACGGAATAGGTAAATTCAGTTTTGGCAATGTTAAATCAGCTGGTGGTCTCTGGGAAAACACAAGTTCAAATAATTTACTTTTCATGGAAAGACCGATGTATAATGAGGCTGCAAATCTTGCACATAGGGCTGGTATTCATTACGACACTGCTGGTTCTACTAAACCATTTCACTTAAAGACTTCATTTACTGTTGGTGAAGAGGGAGCCTGGAGACAAGAACAGGAAGACTCGGATGATACTGAAGATAGATGGAATGTTTCGGGTGCTGGTCACTATACTTGGAACTTTAAGAATAACGCTTGGTCTTTAGGAAAGAATCATAAGCTTTTAATTGGTGCCTCATGGACTTATGAAAGTCATATCGATTCTAACACGAGAGATATAGAGGCTAGAGCCAATGGTGTTCATACATTAGGAGAAAAAATCCAAGACAGTAGTTTAGCAAATATCAATAGCTATACTTATGGTGGTCCTCAAATAGCATATACTAATGGACCATTATTCATCGCAGGTGAACATTATTATGTATTTGCGGGCAGAGAAGCAAATCCAGCTGTAGGTTACAAACAATATGGAAATTACACTGCTAATGGTTATTCTGCATTCGTACATTATTTCTTTAATGGGAACGCATCTGTTCCTATAAATGCAAAAAAAGGTGCTGTAAGTGGGGTTAAATGTAAGTCAGATTTTGGCTGTACAGCAATTAAAATTATGTTTGAAGGTCTAAATTTTGCTCACTCCGAATTGTCCAAACTTGGTACAGACGGAAAAGTACTTCACTTAGGAATTAATCATTACTTTAACAGCAATGTAAGATTAATGGTTGATGCTGCCAGGGGCATTTATCAAGGTGGCACAGGCTATAAAACGGATGCTTATGGAACTAATGTAACTGGAAACATGAGCAGTATACAGGCTAGACTTCATGTTATGTGGTAGCTTTATATGATTGATAACACTGGAAAAAATAACCATATAAAAAACATTCTCCATAGTAATGTGATGGAGGTATTAGTAAATATTGCTATAACGTGTATAGACACGTATAGTTTTGAATCTATATTTTTTTGTCTAGTCCCATTTGATAATATTTATGAATAATATCTTCTTGGTTTTCAAGTAACCAGTCAATAGAGGGCTTATTTTTCATAGCTTTTTCTATAGCTTTTTTTGTTGCTTCTCGATGAATATCAAACAAAACTTTATGATCCAAATCATCGTTTTCTGCAACTGAAGGATTTAACCATACAGAAACAATCACACCTAATTCATTTGTTTTGTCTTTAGGAATAAAGCCCTCTCTAACTGAGTCTAAAACCCCATTAGCTACAGCACCTTGAACCGTTCCCATCAAAATATTTGTATATTTGTCACTTTTGACAGTAACTTTGCTTACCATTAGGGTTGAAGGTCGAACCAT
>CAYYMX010000009.1:0-28929 GCA_964473045.1 uncultured Alphaproteobacteria bacterium
CTCGTCAGGCTCATAACCTGAAGGTCGCAGGTTCAAATCCTGCCCCCGCAACCAAGTTTTATGAAAAAAAGCTGTATATTCAACTACTATGTAAATTTATTTTCTTCAGGTAACTTATTTAACTGAAGTGGGTTCTAATATTTAGATATGGAATTTCAAACCACGTAACTGATATGATAATTGATTAGTGTTTTTAAAAATTAAAAATTTAATAAATAAATTCGAAAAGTTTTTGTGGTCTAAGGCAGCTTACAAATTTTATTTGAGTGACTTAAAGCATGTAAATGATTTGGAAAAAGCAAGTATATTTTATAACACTTTGATTTTTTCAAGTAAAATAAAACCAATCTTGTGTGACCCACCAAAAAATAAAAGGATAACAGTGATTGCACCTCATCCAGATGATGAAATAATAGGGCCGGGTGCAACCTTAATCCAATCAACAAAAAATAATTCTGAAATTGAAATAATTTACTTAACTTCTGGTAAAAAAGAAGACATAGGTGTAAGAGAAAGTGAAGCTAAAACCTTATGTAAAAAATTAGGTTGGAAAAGAAAATTTCTTAGGAATGAACCAGAAAAAGAAACTTGGAATTCAAATGAATTTATAATCTCTTTAAACAAATCTAAGCCTGAAAAATTAATGCTTCCCTTTGTTTTAGATGATAACAAAGATCACAAATTTGCTAACAAGATATTATTAGAAATTTTTGATAAATTAGATAAAAAAATATTTAGTAAAACTGAGGTTTGGGCATATCAAGTTTATACAGCAGTTTTTCCTAATGTTGTTGTAGACATAACTGATTTAAAAAATAAAAAAATTGATTTTATAAACATATATAAAAGTCAGATGAAAAGTAGAAACTGGGTAAACTTTACATTAGGTTTAAATGCATGGAATTCAAGATGGTTAAATACTAAAGGTGCGCCAGGTTGGGCTGAAAGTTTTTTTGTAATTTCATTTAAAGATTACATAGAGTTGTTAAAAAAATACTATTAAAAAAAACACTATTTTTTGATAACGTAATTTTCTAAAACTAAATAATCTATTCCAGAAGTGAAAAAACACTTAATAGCATCGGAAGGAGAATTGACTATTGGCTCACCTTGCACATTAAATGAAGTGTTTAATACTAAAGGTATATTAGTTATATTATGAAAGCTTGCTATTAGTCTCCAGAAAGAAGGATTGTTTTCTTTTTTAACAGCTTGTGGTCTCGCAGTGCCATCAACATGAGTTACTGCTGGAATTTTTTTTTGTATTTCTTTTCGTACATTTGCACTAAAACACATAAATTCATTTTTGGGAGAGTTTTCAAAATATTGATAAAAATAATCATCCAAAATTGATGGTGCAAATGGTCTAAAACTTTCCCGGAATTTGATTTTTTTGTTTACTATTTCTTTCATACTTGATTTTCTGGGATCAGCTAGGATACTTCGTGAGCCGAGAGCTCTTGGGCCAAATTCTGTTCTTCCATGAAACCAACCAACTACATTTCCTTTGGAAATTAATTTTGCAGCATAATTATAAATATTTTTTGGCTTGTAAGAAGAAATACCATAAGAATCAAGTAATTTTTTTATTTCATCATTACTAAATTTTTGACCCTGAAGAGCAGTAAATTTTTTTTCTTTTATTAAATGTCCATTTTTTTCTAAGGCTAGAAGAGCTGCACCCAAACTTGTTCCAGCATCATGTGAAGCTGGTTGAACAAATATATTTTTAAAACCTGAATCTAAATAAATTTTTTGATTCATCAATATATTTTGTGCAACTCCACCAGCTAAACATAAGTTTTTTGAATTAAATTTTTCAAACACTTTTTTAGTAAGATTCGTTGCAATCTCGTTAAAAACTGTTTGAACACTAGAAGCTAAGTCAAAATGTACTTTTTTTAGTTCTTCACCTTCATTTCTTTTTTTTAAATTACCAATTTTAACTTTATAACCAATTCCATAATTTCTTTTGTAAATGTTATATTTCCATTTTCTTTGATTTATCCTAATGTTTCCATCATTTTCTATGTCTATCATCTTTTTAATATCATCGTAGTATTTTGGTTTTCCATAAGCAGATAAACCCATTACTTTATATTCATCGCCGTAACCATTAAATCCTAAAAAATTTGTAATGCTCTCATAAAATTGGCCCAAAGAATTTGGAACAGTTTGTTCGCTAATCTTTGTAAGTTTATTGTTAGAACCTTTAGATATGGTTAAGCAAGGCCATTCGCCTCTCCCATCCCAGGTAAGAATAACAGCTTCACTAAAATTTGAGACATAAAATGCACTAGCTGCATGAGCAGAATGATGATCAAAAAAAATAATTCTACATTTTTTTGATAGTTTTAAATTATGTTTTTTGAATAATAATCTAACATCTTTTTTTAACTTAAAAGAACGTAATAGATCATGATAGAAAGCCTTAAAAGCAGAAACCAAACTTTTATTATTAAAAATGCAAAAAAAAATTTTGGAAAAATAATTTTTTAAAGGATCGTAGGGAACCACAACAACGTCAAGATTAGTGGATTTTAATTTTGCCTCATCAAGTAAATATTCTATTGAGAGATGTGGAAACTTGGATGTATGTTTTTCTCTGCTAAACCTTTCTTCTTCACAACAACCAATTATGTTTTTATTCTTTATAAGTGTTGCACTAGAGTCATGCGCAAATAAAGTTATTCCAAGTATATTCATTATTGACTATGTTGAGACTTTCTAGGAAAATTAAATTATCTATGCAGAAACATTAACATATATCAATGATTTTTTTGCAATTTTTTTTCTTCATTGTTAAATCTAATTAACATTCTAATTCGTAATAGTTCTGTTCATTATCCTCACTTATTAATTCAAACCCACAATCCTTGAAACACCTTATGCTTGCCAAATTTTTTTTCTTGATAGTTGCTTTTAGAGTAAAATTTTGAGTTTTAGTAAAATATTTGATTGCTTTGCTTAACAAAAAAACTGAAAATTTTTTACCTCTAAATTTTTTGGTTAGATTTATGGATACTTCAACTTTCTTTTTTTTTAAATTAATATCAAAACGGCACATTCCAACTTTTTCACCATTCGATGTCTTGCCAATAAATATTTTTTTATTACTATCTTTTAGACAATTATAAAACCATTTTTTGTGAACATTCCAACTTACCTTGTTAGTGTTTAAAGACATTTCTCTTGAATGAGAATCATTTCTCCATATCCAAAGATCTTTGCAGTCATTAATTTCTGCGTCAACTAAAATTAAATCTAAACTATTATGGTTGTTCATGAAAAAAAAATTACTTTTTTTTGTTAATATGATTTAGCTTAACTCTGTCTCCAGTTTTTACATTTTTGACTATTTTTTTTCCAAGTATACTGAAATAATTTTTTGGATTCATACCATATCCAGGCCTAATTCTTCTGATATTATTTTTGTTTAAAATTTCTCCTTTTTTTAAATCTTTTGAATAGTAAATAGATCTTCTAAAGATCTTGTTCTTTTTTTCACCTGGAGTTCTTCTCCATTTAGAATTTTTTAGACTCTGATGAACTTCAGCAATAGTTTTGGATAATTCATTTAATTCTTCAGGTTCTATCGAAAAAGCAGCATCTTCACTTTTAAGCTTTTTGTTGATAGTGAAATGTTTTTCTATGGCTGATACTCCCAAAGTAGTTGCAATAATAGCTGCAGTGGTTCCAATTGTATGATCAGACAATCCAACTAGTACACCTTTAAAAGTCTTTTTGAGAATTCTAATCATTTTTAGATTTGAGTTTTCAAGTTTTGCTGGATATTCACTTATACAATGAAAAAGCAAAATATCTTTAGAACCATTTTTCTTAATTGTTGAAAGAGCTTGTTTTATTTCTTTTTCGCTTGCCATTCCAGTGCTTATCAAGATGGGTTTTTTTTTTTTGGCAATGTAGGAAATTAGAGGTAGATCTGTTAGTTCAAATGAAGCAACCTTGTAAGCAGGGGTTTTAATTTTTTCAAGTAAATCAACCGCTGTCTCATCAAACGGAGTTGAGAAGAGTGTGATATTATTTTTCTTTGCATACTCAAATAATTCTTCATGCCATTCAAATGGAGTTTCTGCTTTTGAGTATAAATCATACAGAGTTTGTCCTTTCCATTGTCCATGAGAAATAAAAAAGTCTGGTCTAGAGGAATTTATAGTCATTGTTTTTGCCGTATATGTCTGAATTTTAACTGCATCTGCACCGTATTCCTTTGCCGCGATTAAATGTTCTTTTGCTCTGGATAAAGATCCAGCATGATTCGCAGAGATTTCTGCGATTAAGAGTGGTTTTTTTTTTTCAGACAATATGTGCGTGCCAATCTTCATATTTTAAAAATCTTAATCATGTTACATAAGTTTTTTGAATATTTTTTAGTCCAATTTCTTTTAATAATTTGTCACAAATCAAGTTTTGGCTAGATATATTTATAATTAATCTTCCTGGTCTTACTGATGGTATTTCTGGAAGCGGAAGGATTGCATCTTTTGCCTTAAGAATTATTTCTTTATAAAGTTTTGAATCAAAACTTACCATATTTAAAGATAAAGTATTATCAAATTTCAAATATAAAGAAGCTTTGTAGTTATCTTTAATCTTAATCAAAAACCAAAAACGATATGGATGATTTTTTACAAATTTTTGGTGTTCAGTATAGTTAATTTTTTTTCCTGAACTTATTCTAAACTCTTTTTTTCTTTTAATAAACATGTCATAGAGTATTTTTATATGTTTTTTACAATTTAGATCTTCAAACTCAAACTTATTCTTTAAATTTAATTTTTTTAGAATCTCTTTTTTTTCAGAAGATTTTTTTTTTGTTATGATTACACTGGCAAGTATTTTGTTTTGTGAGATTTTCGGATTAGAAAATTCAAATATTTTATTACCCTTTTCAATTAAGGCTCTTGGATAATCTAGGTTATCAAGATATCTAATTTTTTCATAAGTAATCTTAAGTGTGTCCTCGTTTGTTATTTTGCTATCAAACTTAATTCTTCTTTTTGAGGGATTAGGCATTTTTAAAATTTCAATCTATAATTTACCACAAAATAGGAGGCTTTAAATATACCTTTCCAATACAGGTAAGACTTCTGAAGATTGGAAAAAGTTGATTTTTGCCTATTTTATAGTATTTTCTACAAGTATTAAGAGTCATTTTTTGTGATATAGTTAAAACTTTAAATAACACAAAATTTTGCTGATTAATAATATAATTTTAGAATTTTCAATTAATCAATGTAGAAAATGATGAATAAAAAGACTGCTAGATACGGAGATCATTTCATTGATGAGTCTGATATTGAGAGTGTAAAGAAAGTTTTACAGGGAGACTTTTTAACAACAGGTCCACAAATTGAATTATTTGAAAAAAAATTTTCTAAAACAGTTGGTTCAAAATATTCTCTTTCTTGTGTAAATGGAACCGCGGCACTTCATCTATCTATTAAAGCATTAGGAATTGGTCAAGATGATTTTGTGATAGTTCCTAATGTAACTTTTTTTGCAACTGTAAGTGCTGTTATAATGACTGGAGCGACTCCTATTCTTTGCGATGTTTGTGATAATAATGGATTGATTGATGAAAATAGTCTGAAAAATATATTTAAAAAAATTGGCTACAAAAAAATTAAGGCAGTTATAGTTGTTCACTTAAATGGAAACATTGTTGATCTATCTATTTTAAGAAAAATTACAAAAAAAATACCAATTATTGAGGATAGTTGTCATGCACTTGGGAGTAAAAAAAAGGAAAATAAAAATATTTTTAGTATTGGTTCATGTCACAATTCCTCAATCTCAACTTTTTCCTTTCATCCCGTTAAAAGTATTACTACTGGTGAGGGCGGAATGATAACAACAAATAATAAAACTGTTTTCAAAAAATTATTACTTCTAAGAAACCATTTTCTTGATAGATTGCCCATGAATAATAAAAACTTTCCATATGATATTAAGGGTTTAGGGTTTAATTATAGGTTAAGTGATGTAAATTGTGCGCTTGGTATTAGTCAATTAAAAAAACTTGATGTTTTTAAAAAACATAGAAAAAAACTTGTTAAAAGATATAACAATTATTTTTCTTTTTTTAAAGATTCAATTAGTTATATAAAAAATGAAAAAGACGATATTTTTTGGCATTTGTATGTGGTACTAATTGATTTTAAAAAAATAGGAATTTCTAGGCCAAGGGTAATGTCAATGCTTAAAAGATTGGGAATTGGAAGTCAAATTCATTACAAACCAATTCATGGATACAGATACATGAGAGACAATTACAAAAAATACTTTCTTTGTGATTTTGATGGTTCAATCAAATATTATAACAAAATATTGACTTTACCGTTACACTATAATCTTAACTTAGAAGATGTTGATTACGTTTGCAATAACTTACTTGAGATTCTAAGATTGAAAAAAATTGATTAAAATAAAAAAATTATGATAAATTTGTGAAGATTAGAATGGAAAAAAAAATATATATTTGGAAAAAAACACCTAGATCTGAGTTAAAATCGATTAGTAGAAAATCAATTCTTGTAACTGGTGGAACTGGCTCATTTGGCAAAGCATTCATCAAATTTCTCCTTAAAAAATATAAAAATAATAGAATTGTTATTTTTTCTAGAGATGAATTAAAACAATTTGAAATGAGAGAGGAATTAAAAAACGAGAATCTTAGGTTTTTTATAGGTGATGTTAGGGATTGTGAAAGGCTTAAGAGAGCATTTAATAATATAGACATTGTTATCCATGCTGCGGCTCTTAAACAAGTTGTTGCTTCTGAATATAATCCAACTGAATGCATTAAAACAAATGTTTATGGAGCTGAAAATGTTATAAATGCGGCAATTGACTGTGGAGTTAAAAGAGTTATTGCACTTTCGACAGATAAAGCTGTAAACCCAGTAAATTTGTATGGTGCATCTAAATTATGTTCGGATAAATTGTTTGTTTCTGCTAATAATCTTTCAGGTGCTGAAGGCACAACCTTTTCTGTAGTAAGGTATGGAAATGTTATAGGTTCTAGGGGAAGTGTTATTCCAATTTTTTTAAAACATAAAGAAAAAGGAAAAATTCCAATAACTGATGAAAGGATGACACGTTTTTGGATATCATTAGAAGATGGGGTAAAGTTTGTATACAATTCTTTAAAAATAATGAAGGGAGGAGAAATCTTCATTCCAAAGATTCCATCAATGAAAATAGTAGATTTAGCAAATGCAATTGCTCCGGAATGCAGACAAATTCTTACTGGTGTGAGACCAGGTGAGAAAATTCATGAAACAATGATACCTGTTGATGATGCTTCTAGAACAATAGAATTCAATGATAAATATATAATTTGCCCAGAAAAAAAATTAGTTAATGATAAAAGTTATATTAAATATTCAAACATGTTGGGTAAAAAAGTTGATAAAAAGTTTAAGTATGATAGCCATGAAAATTCAGATTGGTTCACTGTTGACCAATTAAGAAGAATTGTGAGATGAATGAATTAATTCTGGGCACAGTAAATTTTGGAGAAAAATACGGTATACTAAAAAAAGTAAAATTGGAAAGAAATGAAATAAACAAAATTTTACTCTTTTGCTATAAAAATAATTTACTAAATCTAGATACCTCGCCTTCATATGGAGTAGCTGAAAAGGTATTAGGAAACTACATTAAGAGTCATAAAGCAACGTCGTTTAAAATTATTACTAAGACTCCTATAAACCTTAGAGATCAGCTATCACCAGAGAATTACATGCTGAAAGTTTTTGAGCGATCATTGAAAAATCTGAATGTTGATAATGTTGAAACACTTCTTGTTCATAATGTGGATGATTTTTTATCAAGTAGATCTGAATTATTAATTAAAAATTTTGAAAAATTAAAAAAGGATGGCAAGGTAAAAAAAATTGGAATTTCGATATATGACGAGAGTCAATATAGAAAAATATCAAGATTTTTTAATCCTGATGTTGTTCAATTGCCCATAAATATTTTTGATCAAAGAACGCTAGAAAATGGTTTTCTTAATAAATTAAGATCCCAAAAATGTGAAATACATGCAAGGTCAATTTTTTTGCAAGGAATTTTGTTGTCCGAAGTTGAATCGATTCCTTGTAAATTTGTAAAATTTAGAGAAGGAATGAAAAAAATTAAATCTCTTTGCAAAAAAAATGGAATGACAAAATTAGAGGTTGCGTTAGGTTTTTTAAACTCTATAAATCTTGTTGATTATAAAGTTATTGGTTTTAATTCTTTAACTCAGCTAAAACAAATTATTTTTTTAAATAAAAAAACAAAATTAAAAAAAAAGATTAATTACGATTTATATTCAATCAAAAAAACAAAATTTCTAGATGCAAGAAATTGGTAATCAACTTAAAATTGGAATAATAGGTATTAGTGAGGGAAATGGGCATCCGTATTCATGGTCTTCAATTTTTAATGGTTTTGATGAAAAAGAATTAATAAAATGTCCATATCCTGCAATTATTGAATACTTAAAAAAAAAAAAATTTCCTAATGATTTTTTGAATCTGGGAAAGGTTACCCATATTTGGACACAATCAATTAATGAATCAAAACTAATCTCAAAAATTTCTAAAATACCTTTTATTGTTCAAAATATTGAAGATTTAAATGGTAAAGTAGATGCCATTCTTTTAGCTCGAGATGATGCTGAAAAACACTTTGAAATTAGTAAGCCATTTATAAATAATGGAATACCAGTCTTCATTGATAAGCCACTTGCTTATTCTGAAGAGAAAGGAAAAGAAATTCTTGATCTAGAGCAATGGGAAGGGCAGATTTTTACATGTAGCGCATTAAAATTTGCCGATGAGATAAAATTAACAAAAAAAAATAAGAAAAAAATTGGGAAATTAAACAAAATAGTTGGAATAGCCCCGAATTCATGGAAAAAATATTCAGTACATATTATTGAACCCATAATTGAAATTATTGATAAAGGGAATAGTATTAAAGAAATAAATGTGGAAAGGGTAAAAAGATTTACTTCATGTAAGGTTGAATGGATGGATGGTCTTACTACGGAATTTATAACTACTGGAAAACAAGATACACAGATTTCAATTGAATTTTTTGGAGCCAAATCAACTTGTGAAAAATTTTTTTTTGATCCATTTAACTGTTTTAAAAAATCATTGGAAATTTTTTGTTTAGGTATTTTGCAAAGAAAAAGAATGTTTGACAAGTCAAGAATTTTTAAAATTTTAAAAATTATTGAAATAGGATTGAAGGGATGAAAGCAAAAATTATACTTCTAACAGGTGGTAGTGGTTTAATAGGAATTAATTTAATTAATTATTTTTTAAAAAAAGATTTCAAAATAATTACAACAGTTTCTAAAGAAGAAAGTAAAAGTTTATTGATTAAAAAATTTAAATTTTTTATTGATAAATCTTTATTTGTAATAAAACAAAACTTCAAAGATGAAAACTTTGAAAAAAAAATTTTTTTTGAAATTAATAGAATTAATATATTTCCAAATATTCTAATAAATAATGCAAGAGACTTAAAGAATCTAAAAGTTGATTCAAAAAATATTATTAGTAACAAAGCTTGGTTAATGGAATTTAATATGGCAGTCGTGGCACCATACAAATTAACTTTAGAATTCTTGAAAAAGAAAAGAGTTGATACATCAAGACGTGTAATTAATATGGGTTCAATATATGGGACTGTTGCAATTAATAAGATTTTACAAAATTTTAATAAAGCTCCTGTGCCTATGCATTATAGTATTTGTAAATCAGCTCTTATCCATATGACAAAAGAATTTGCGGCTAAATTTGGGGATAAAGATATCACATTTAATATTTTGTCTTTTGGAGGAGTTAAAGGAAGGGAGAATAAGAGTTTTAATATTAAATATTCTGAATTATCCCCGAATGGAAGAATGTTAAAGTTAAATGAGGTAATAGGGGCTTTAGAATTTTTAATTTCTGAAAACTCATCCGGAGTTAATGGACATAATTTACTGGTAGATGGCGGGTGGTCAATTTGGTAAGGAAAAGAAATCTTGCAATTATTCTTGCTAGACAAGGGTCCAAAAGAATTCCTAAAAAAAATATCATTGAATTTCATGATAAACCCATAATAGCTTGGACAATTAATGCAGCTATAGAGTCTAATTTGTTTGACAATATAATTGTCAGTACTGATTCAAATGAAATAAAAGAAATATCGATAAAGTATGGTGCAGAAGTCCCTTTCTTAAGAAAAAAATATTGTGATGATTTTTCTTCATCAAGTTTGGCAACATTAGAGACCTTAAATCAATGTAAAAGTGAATTGGGTTTAGATTTTGAAAATGTTTTTCAACTTATGCCAAATTGTCCGTTAAGAACAAGTAGGGAAATTATTTCTTCATTTGATTTTTTTTCTGAAAAAAATGCAGTATCTCAAATAAGTTGTACAGATTTTGGCTGGCTGAATCCGTGGTGGGCAATTAAATTGAATAAGAATAATTCTGGTGAACCAATATTTCCCGAAAAGTTTAATCAAAGATCACAGGATCAAAAAAAATTGTATGGAATATCTGGTGCTGTTTGGATAGCAAAGGTAGAAGTACTGAAAAAATATAAGACCTTTTATTGTCCTAACCAAATTTTTTATCCCATTAGTTGGAGCTCAGCTTTCGATATTGATACAGTTGATGATCTAAAAGTTGCTAAAAAAATCTTTAAAAATATGAAAAAGTAAAAATGCCAAAAAAAAGTTTGATCAAAATTTTTTTTAGTCATTCTCCATCCAGATTAATAAATGTGTTGGCAGTATTGTTTGTGGCCGGACTTTTCGAAGGAGTTGGAATTATTTCAATTTTCCCACTGTTAAATTTGATTATGGCAAATGATGCAAGCTCATCTAATGAATTTATAAATTCACTTTTAGATAATTTAAATTTTTCTTTAGACAAAGAAACAATAATAATTTTCATTGTAGTAGTATTTATTTTGAAGTTTCTTTTTATGTATTTTGCGTTAATTGTTGGAGGTAGGGCGGCAGCAGAGTTTGCTAAAGACCATAGAGATTTGCTTCTTCAACATCTTAGGAAGGCAAATTGGAATTTTTTTACCAAAAATAGCATTGGGCGAATTTCTAATGCGCTAGTAACAGAAACTAACTCTCTTGGAGGAGGGTTCAATACTGTAATAAACTTTTTATCAACTCTTATCATAACCTTTATTTATTTGATTATATCTTTACTTACGTCAACATTTGTAACTTTTACGTCAATTCTTTTTGGCTTAATTATAATGTTCTTACTAAAATTTATCGTTAAGGTAACAAAAAAGTATACAAAACTTCAAGTTGATGGATTGAACAAATTTATGAAAGAAATTCATGAGAACTTTCAAATGTTTAAACCCATGAAAGCAATGTCATGTGAGGATAACTTCTCCAACTTAATGGCAGACTCTTCCAAAAATTTAAAAAACTATCAAAAAAATATTGTAGTTTCTCTAGGATTAATTCAGGCAATTCAAGAGCCAATATTTGTAATATTGGTTGCTGCTGTTATCTCCATTCTATCTGTAATTAATCCAGAAAATATTGTATTTTCTGAGGTTATTTTTTTTCTTGTTTTATTTTATAGGATATTTTCTAAGGTGGGAGCTTTACAGATATTTTATCAAAAAATGGTTAATGTTGAGTCATATTATTGGTCTTTTAATGATCTTGTTGAAAAGACAAAAAAACACAAAGAGACTATTTTTTTTGGAAAAAAAATTGTTGAACTAAAAAAAACAATTGAATTTGAGAATGTGTCATTCAGATACGAAAAAAATTATATTATTAAAAATCTATCTTTTTCAGTTAAATCAAACAAAATCTTTTCTATTTTTGGTCCATCAGGTCTAGGTAAAACTACAATTATAGATCTTATTGTTGGTTTATTTCATCCCGAAAAAGGAACCATCAGGATTGATAAGGTTTCTTTTGAAAAATTAGACACGCTAAGCTGGAGAAAAAAAGTCGGTTATGTCCCTCAAGACTCAATTTTATTTAATGATACTATAGCGAATAATGTAACTTTAAGAGATCGGAAATTCAGTGATATTGATATTGTAAATGCTCTTAAACTAGCTAATATTTTTGACCATATTGACTTTCTCCCAGATGGTATTCACTCTAATGCTGGTGAAAAAGGAATGCTTTTATCTGGTGGACAAAGGTATAGAATAACTATAGCAAGGGCATTAATTAGAAAGCCAACACTACTTATTCTAGATGAACCAACGGCAGCTTTGGATAAAAAAAATAAAATCAATTTAATTAATACATTAAAAAGATTGAAAAAGAGTTTTACAATTATATGTGTAACTCATGATGAAGATTTAATTAATTCAAGTGATAATTATTTAGATCTTAGCAAGTAAAAGTTTAATTTCGCCAAGCATTAATTTTTCTTGTTATAAGAAATCTAAACATATATATATTAGCAGTAAATATATAAATCAATTTGAAGTGAAAAACCTTAATGAATATGATAAGTTAGCCCTCTTAGGTGGTAAACCCCTTAACCCTAATCCACTTCCTAAATATAATACAATAGGTAAAGAAGAAAAAAAGGCTGTTCTTGAAGTCTTGGATAGTGGAGAACTTTCGGGATTCATTGCCAGTAGTGGCAAGGAATTTTTTGGCGGAAAAGAAGTTCAATCTTTAGAAAGTGAATTTTCGAATTTTTTCGGAACAAAATATTCTGTGTCTGCTAACTCAGCAACAACTGCTCTGCACAGTGCTATTGCTTCTCTTGGAGTTGAGCCAGGTGATGAGGTTATTGTTCCCCCATACACTATGTCGGCAAGTGCTACCTGTGTTTTGTTTTCTGGAGGAGTTCCAATATTTTGTGATATAGATGATGAAATATTTTGTTTGGAACCTAAGATGGTAGAGCAATGCATAACACCAAGAACAAAGGGTATAGTTGCAGTAAATTTATTTGGTCATCCAGCAAAGCTTCATCAATTAAGAAAAATTGCAGACAAACACAAAATTTTTTTGTTAGAAGACAACTCTCAGGCTCCTGGAGCTAAAATTGAAAATGCATTTGCTGGTACAATTGGTGATGTAGGGGTTTTTAGCTTTAATAGACACAAAACAATGCAGAGTGGAGAAGGGGGTGTTGCAATTTGCAATGATGACAGGCTGGCATTGAGGATGCAGTTAGTCAGAAATCATGGAGAAGTTATAGTTTCAAGTTTTAATTTTTTTGATTCAAAAGATATTTCTAATACAGTTGGACTTAATTATAGGATGACGGAGATGGAGGCTGCCGTTGCTAGATGTCAATTAACAAAACTAAATGATTTGAATAATCAGAGAATTCACCTTGCTAACTATCTTTCAGAACAACTCAATGATATAGATGGATTTGTACCTCCTAAGGTTCTAAAAAATAATAAACATGTTTATTATTTTTATCCCATAAAATACTCTGAAGAGGAAACTGGAATTCCAAGAGACCTTTTTTGTAAGGCTGTTCAATCTGAAGGTTTTAATCTTAGGTCTGGTTACTTGAGACCAATATATATGGAGCCTTTGTATCAGAAAAAGATTTGTTTTGGCCTTAAAGGATTTCCATTTGTTATAAATTCTAACAATAAAAAGATTTCTTATAAAAAAGGTCTTTGTCCTATTGTTGAAAGGCTTCAGGAATCTGAATTACTTATTACAAATATTATTTATCCTCCGTTAACGATAAAACATATGCAACTGTTTATTGATGTGATAAAAAAAGTTATTAAAAACAAGAATGAACTTCTAAAAAGTGCCATATAAAGAATTCTGCAATTATGGTTAATTCGGCAAACTTAAAAATCAACTCATTAAATAGATTAATAGTTTCAGAATTTATTTTTGAGTTAAAAATAAGAAAGAACGTCTAAAAAATGTCATGTAAAATTCTTTTTGTTGTTTGTGAGGTTGGTTCGGCAAAATATTGTTTACCTTTATGGAATAGATGGTTTAAAAAAAAAAATAATAGTTTTGATTGGAAAATTTTGACTTTCAAAAATATAGTAAGTTCTTGTAAACTAGAGAAGTTTTCCAAACATTTAATTAGTAGGTATGATTTTGAGAAAAGTTTTGTGGATAATTTGTCTAAGATTAGATGGAATCCTAGTATTATTTTTAGTTCATCATCTTACAAAAATATAGAATTTGAAAGTCTTCTATATGCTTACAAAAACAATGTTTTGGGTATTCAGTTTTTGGATACCTGGTACAATTATTTTGCAAGATTAGCTAAGAAAAATAATAAAGTTCTTGCTAGCAAAGTTTGTGTGATTGATCAAAGTGCATATTTAGAAGCTTATAAAGAAGGAGTTGGTAAAGAAATTTTGAATATTCTTGGTCAACCGGCTCTAGAAAAAATAAAATATAAAAAAAAAATAAAAAATAATAATTTACTATTTATCAATCAGCCAATAAGTATGCATAAGCAAGTAAGATTTTTAAATTATAATGAAAAAGATGTTTGGGATATATTTTTTGATGCAATGGAAAAGGTTAGATCTAAGTATGATAATATTTATTTTGGCAAACATCCTGATTTGAATTCTACAAATTTACCAAGCAATATTTTTAAAAAGTTAGATATCACAGTTCTTGACAGTGGACAATCAGGACTTAATCTGGTTAATACAGTTGTTGGAATGTACTCTACGTTAATGATTGATGCTTTTTTTCTTAAAAAAAAAATTGTAAGTGTACAACCTTCCTTTGCAAAAAAGAATTTGTGTATTTTGTCACAAAAGCAATATATTCCGTTGGCATCAAATTCTGAAGATTTGATAAAAATATTAACAAATAATTACAATTATAATTATGAAAAAATTAAAAAGACATTAATTGGAAGCTTAGATAAACTTGAAAATTTTTTAAAAGATGAAAAAAATTAATGCCATAATACAGGCAAAAGTTAATTCGAAAAGACTTCCAAATAAAGTGATTTTACCGATTTTAAATCAACCTTTAATTTTTTATATTTATGAAAGATTAAAACAAATAAAAGAGATAGATCATGTAGTAATAGCTACTTCTTCGAAAAGGATTAATCAAAAGTTATTAAATTATGCAAAAAAACTAAAATTTGAAATTGTTTGTTTTGAGAATGAAAGTGATATTTGTGGAAGGCTCTGTTTGGCAATTAAAAAATATAAATCTGACGCAATAATTAAAATCAATGCAGATTGCCCGATACCCGAAATTAATATAATTAGAAGAATTATTAGGCTATATGTAAAAAATGATTATGATTATATTTCTAACAAAAAAAATTTTACTTGGCCACCTGGATTTAGTGTTGAGTTAATAAAAACAAATGTTTTGCAATGGTGCAATGTAAATTTGACTAATAGCAATGATAGAGAATTTGTGGCAAATTGGATAAGTGAACATGATGAATTGTTCAAATCATATTTTATAAAAAAAACCCCCCCAATAAAATATCATCATCATTTAATGGTTGATACGAAGGATGATTTTGATGTGATAAATAAAATTTATGAATTTTTTTATAAGAAGAAAAAATTTTTTAATGAAAATGATATATTAAAGTATTTTAAAAAAAATTATAACTCTTAATAACTAAGTATTTTTTTGCTTAAATCTTTTTAATTTTTGGTAAAACAAATTTTGAAAAAAATTCTAAATCTTTTTTAAAGTCTATGAAGGAAAAAGCTATTCCTGAGAATTTTGCTTTATAAATTTCATCTATTTGTTCAATTATTTCTTTCGGCGAACCAATAATTGAGTAAGTGCCAGCTCCCGCAGCAACTGTTCTTTTCATGTTTTCAAGATACTTAGAAAGAATAGGTGAAGACAATCCCAAATTTTTTATAAAATTATTCACCGCTTTATGATCAGCTTTTTTTTGTGTACACAAGTCATAATATTCTATTGCTTCATTTCTTGTTGGTTTGCAGAAAACGTTTACAGCTGTAAAGATGTTCATTTTTGGAGATAATGTTTTTATATTTTTATTTTGTTCTGCTGATTTTTTGCTATTGCTGAAAGTAGTAAATAATACATCACAATATTTTAATGCAAATGCCCTCCCATCTGGAGAGAAGGCTGCGGACATTATTGGAGGAGAGGTCTTTTTAGTAGATTTAGGGTTACACAGTCCTCCCTTAATTTTAAAAAATTTACCATTGAAATTTAGTGGTTCTTTATTAGTTAAAAGTTTTCTAAAAATTTGTACCCATTCTTTCCCATGGTCATATCTTGATTCTTTTTTATAATTAAATTGTCCAAACATTTCAAATTCTTCTTTGCTCCAACCGCAAACAACATTTAAACCAACTCTGCCATTTGAGGCGTTATCAATTGTTGATATACATCTTGCCGCATAGACTGGGTGAATAAATGGTACATGTATAGTAGAAAAGAGATTAATTTTTTCTGTCAAACCTGATAAACAAGCAGCAAAGCTTAGTGTTTCATAGCAGTTTCCTGTTGGATTGGTTTTTCCGCCATATCCTTTCCACCTTGCAATCGGCAAGAGAAAATCATATCCAGATTTGTCTGTATGTTTTGCTACAAAAGATATATTTTTCCAAGTTTCTTTCCATCTATTTTGAATATTAACCATTGAAATTCCACTAGAAGCATTAATTCCAAAGATTCCAAATGAAAGTTTTTTTTTGTTAAAGAAATTCATGTTGCTAAATCATAGTTGACAAAATAAGTTTAGACAACTATTCAGTTTTAATTACTATTTGTGTAGTCAATTAATTGTTTTTGAGCCGTCTATTTTCTTTGAAATGGTCAGAAACGAAAAATACCAAAGTTTTTCTGGATCCATTCACAACTTTGGTTACTTCGTGTGGGTATAAACAATTACTTACAATCAAGCTAAATCTATCAGATTTATAATCCAAAAATTTTTTATTACTTTCTGGCCTGTAAACTCTATACAAACCACCATCATATTTACTTCCAAATTGAATTACACAAGCAGCTAAGTAATCAGGATTGCTGTCTATATCAAGGTGGTAACCAATAAAGCAGTTTTTATTAATTTCATTAAACTGAACTCTTCTGATATATAATTCTTTTTTTGTATTTAAAATTTTTTTAATATACGAAATGATATTTTGTTGATCTAAAATATTCATTACAGTTTTCGAAAATTTCTTATTCACAACTTTTGGTTTTTTAACATCAGTTTGAAATCGTCCTACTGTTAAGTAATTAGGCTCACCAGCATCGCCTATTTCAACAAATTCTTTTGGTACTTTCTCACACATTTCTTCAAGTTCATTTAACTCTTTATTAGAAAACGGAACATCCTTATGTTCTATATAACAAGATCCATTTTTTTTGTATAAATGACTAAGGCCTGTGCTCATAAAAAGTATCTTAAAACATAGAATATGAATATAAAAGTAAAATTTAATTAATTCAATTAATTTGATTTACATCAAAAAGTAGAAAATTTACAAAAAATATAAACAAGATTTTTCTTGAAAAACAATTAGTTTTAAAATTTAACTGAAATTTTAATACCTATTGAAAAAACGTGAAGTTTATAATAATGGTAATGATCTAAATTAAATTTTAATGGTAGAATAATCATATGTTATGTATAAATCCTCAACTTTCAAATGGTAAAAACATGTTTGATTTAGTAAAGAAACTGTTTCCAATTCATAGATGTTTGGTTGGACCTGGTTTTACAAAATCATTAGATATTCTAAAAAATGAACTTAATATGGAAGTTTTAAAATTTAAGTCTGGTTCAAAACTTTTTGATTGGATTGTTCCAAAAGGATTTAAAGTAAATGATGTTTATATAATGGATAGCAAAGGAAAAAAGTATCTTAATTTTTCTGAAAATCACTACCATGTATGGTCACATAGTTCTAGTTTTTTTGGAAAAATGAACAAAGCTGAATTAAAAAAAAAGATTAATATACATCCAAAATTAAAAAATGCAATTCCTCTAAAACCTACTTACCACAGAAATAAGTGGGGTTTATGTGCTTCACAAAATCAATTAGAAGATTTGCCTAATGATGAGTTTGAAATAAATATTGATGTTAAAAAAGTGGATTATAATTTAGAAATTGGTTTATTGAAATTAAAAGGGAAAGGGAAAAAAACAATTTTAATTAGTTCATATTTGTGTCATCCTCATGGTGCAAATGATAATTTATCTGGGGTTGCTGTAGCAGTAGAGTTATTCAAGTTGCTAAAAAAATGTAAAAACCTGGAATACAATTATATTTTAGCTATTTGGCCTGAAACCCTTGGAGCAATAGGTTTTATAAAAAAATACCAAAAAAAACTAAAAGATATAGTTGGTGGTTTTTCATGTATGATCGTTGGTGACTCTTCGCCTTTTCTGTATAAAAGGTCTATTCATGGCAATTCTTTAATTGATAGATCATTTGATCACGCACTTAAATATAGTAAAAAAAAATATAAAGTATCCGATTATTTTTCAGAAGGTTCCTGTGAAAGACAATTTAATTCACCAGGTTTTAGAGTTCCTTATGGAATGTTCTCCCGCGGGTTTACTAAATTTCCTGAATATCATTCCTCACTTGATAATCCTAATATTATTAAAACAACAAATCTTTTAGAATCATTAAAGATTTGTTGTTCTGTTATTGAAATTCTTGAAAGAAATTTCATTTATAAACCTAATTTTAAATGTGAGCCCTTTTTATCTAAATATGGAATTTACCCATATGATTTAGGTGCGGGAGAAGGTAAGCCTGGGAATAGAGAAGCATTTACTTATTATGAGATTGCAAATTTTATTGACAAAGAAACTGATTTATTGTCAATTGCTGAAAGGTTAAATATTCCAATAAAAAAATTTGATAGAGCAATTAAAGATTACAAAAAAGTTGGTTTAATCAAAAAAATATGAATTTTAAATCACTAAAAGATTGTCTCAATTTTAATAATATAGATAAATTTAGTTTTGTAATAATTTTTTCAGACTTTTTTAATGCTATGTTAAAAAATAAATCATCTGCAATTCAATTTAGCAATGAATTGAAGGAGAATATAAAATACTACAGTAGATTTCAAACAATTTTGATACCCACTTTTAATCTAGATTTTTATAATACATTAAAAACAGGAAACAGTTCAGAATATATTACAACAGGCTATTTAAACAAGTTTTTACTTCAAAAAATTAAATTTTCTAGAACAAATAGTCCAATAGGTAATTTTTCGGTTTTCGGAAAAGAAAAAAAAAAAATTCTCAAATTAAAACAGAAATCTTTGTTTGGTTATGATTCTGTGATTAGATTTTTATCTATTAACAAGACATTAGGAATAGGTGTTGGCATTGATCCAGAAAACTTTGGTTGGACTACCAATCACGTCTGTGAGGAAGAAATGAATGTGCCATATAGATTTTATAAAAAATTTGTTGGTATAAATTGTGAAACGAATCAAAAGGTTGAAGAAAAAGTTTTTGTTAGAAATTTAGAGATGAAATATGTTGGTGACGAAACTGTAATTCCAAAGGAATTAATTAGAAAAAAAAAAATTCTAAAACTTAACTACAAGGGCATAAATCTATGTTTTACTAACTTGAACGACCATTATAAAGAGGGTATAAGGATACTAAAAAAAAATTTATATGGTTTAGCCAAAAAATGCTAGAAAAAGAAGTCCTAAATATTATTAAAAAAATTAAAAATGTTAAAAATTTAAAAAAGGTAGATAATAAGGTTGATATGCTCAAAACTGGCTTTTTGGATTCATTAGAAATGATACATTTCATTATGGAGTTAGAGAAAAAATATGAATTTAAATATGACAACTTTGAAGAAAAATTTGAAATTATTTCCATTGAAAATATTTTGGATTTTTTAAGTGAAAAATAATCAGATTAAAAAAAAATTTGTAAAAAAAATTAAAACTAATTTATTAAGTGAGAATTTTTTTTTTCTTAATGAATCATTCAGATATTCTGATCTACTTGGGTATTTAAATGTGTTAGATGAAAACTTAAAAGGCAAAAAATTTGAAGAGCTGGTGATTATATGTGATCGATCTTTATTAATATATATTTCACATATTTATGCTTTTTTATCTGATAGAATTTGGGTTCCCATCTCAGCAAAAACTAAAGAAAATGAAATTTTAGAAATCATAGATCAATTAAACCATCCTCTAGTTTTATATTTAGAATCTATAAATTTTAAAACTATAAAAAAAAAATATAATTGTATAAATTTAGATAATATTAATTTTGTTGACTCTGTCAAAAAAGATTTATCCTTTGTCAAACTTAGAGAAGATATTAAGGCAATCTTTTTTACTTCTGGGAGTACGGGGAAACCAAAGGGTGTTAAGCTAAGTTTGATTAATATTTTGTTTAATTTGATAAATATGGAAAAAATTATTAACGCAAAATGTAATGATAAATTTGTTGACTTTCATGAGGTTTCTTTTGTTATATCAGTACCAATTCTAGTTTATTGTTTGTATTGTGGTTCTTCAATAGTAGTTGGCAATAATACCGACTTGTTGAATTTAAAAAGGTTATATTCCAAGTATAAGTTTACAATTTTAATTACAGTTCCAACTCTTTTAAAAGTTATTAACAAATCTAATTATACACCTAAAATGGCACTTTCAACATTAGTTACTTGTGGAGAACCAATTTCAAAAAATCTAGTTTTTGATTTAAATAAAAAGCATTCAGTTAAAAATTTTTTTAATTTTTACGGCTCAACCGAAGTGGCACCATGGATTTTATTTGCTGATTTAAAAGCATGTTTGCATAGTAATTTGTTTGAGGATGAATATGCTCCAGCAGGGAAAAAAATGGACTTTATTAAACTTACAATTCATAAAAATTCTAAAACTTTAATTGCTACTGGTCCACAAGTATCATCAGGATATCTTAATCAAAAATCAAAAAAGTTTAGGAAGATTGGTAACTATTATAGTTACGACTCTGGAGATATTTTTGTTAAAAAAAAATCATACTATTTTTGTAAGGGAAGAGTCGATCATGAATTTAAAAGACATGGTATTAGAATGAACTTGCTGAATCTTGAATATACGTATAAAAAATTGTTAAAAATTGAAAATCTATATATTGTTTTTCTTAAAGAAAAAAACAAATTATTTTTAATTACAGAGAAGAAAATTAATAAAAATCTTGAAAAGATAATTTTAGAAAAATTATCAAAAAACAAACATCCTGACCAACTAATTGCGTTAAGCTCTATGTCAAAAACGTCATCTGGAAAAATTTCCCGCAAGAAACTTGAGGAAATATGTGCAAAGAAAATTTATTGATTAGCTTTCAGTTTTTTAAACTCTTTCTTTAAGGTTTTGATGATAAGATTTTTGTTAAATTTTTTTTCTTCTAATCTTCCAACCATTATTATTTCTGTAGCAGTTCCAGTTACAAAAATTTCATCTGCACTTTTTAAATGACTTAATTTGAAATCTCCTTGTACAAGCTTGATTTTTTTTTTCTTCAAGATATTAATAACTATTTGTCTGGTTATTCCATTTAAAATGGAATGTAATTTAGAGGTGTAAACAATATTTTTTTTTGCCCAGAATATATTGCATGCCGTTGTCTCAGCAATATTATTATTTGAATCTAACATTAACGAATCATCAAATCCCTTTTCATCTGCTATAATTTTTTCAATTGTACTTGCCTGATATGACCCGGATGACTTTGCTTCAATCGGATAATGTGAATTATTTGATTTTTTATATTTTGCTACACAAAGTGATATTTTTTCTCTATGAAATAATAATTTCCATTTCCAAATAGCAATAAGGATTTGCGATTTACAATTCCTAGTATCTGGGGACATTGAATTTGAGTCTCTAAAAACAATGGGCCTTATATATCCATCACTAATGCCATTGATTTTTATAAGTTTTATGATTTTTTTTTTTAAATTTTCTTTAGTTAGGTTTAATTTTAGTTTCATTAAATGACATGAATTAATCAATCTATCTAGATGTTCGTTTAAATAAAAAGGTTTTTTGGAGTAAACTCTTATACCTTCAAAAACAGCTCCACCAAAATGCAAAGAATGATTAAGTATATGAACATTCGCAACCTTGGAATCTACAAATTTGTTATTTAAAAAAAATGTTCCTTTTACTTTTGAAAAGTCCATAATTTCTTAATAAACCTTTTGCAAATATGCTAATCCAATGGGTTTATTGAAATTATAAAATAATTTCATTTTTGGATGATCAGCAGCAATTATTAAAGGGTTTGAAAATTTTTTTAAAATAATATCTGTCATAGATGCATACTCTGCGCCTTGTTCCAAAAGTACATTCAAATAAAACCCATTTGTTTTTTTTGGGAACCAGTTAAGGTAAAGGTTTTTTCTAGCATTAAGTATTTCAATTACTTTTTTTTTAAAAGATAAATCTTTTTTGAATTTTAAATTTATTTTTTTTCGGTTTTGGTTCATCAAAAAATTCCAATCTTTTAAATTTGATAAATCATTAACAAAAAGGCCTACTTTATTAAAAATTTTTTTTCTCTTCAATGTGTTGACACTTTTAGATAATTTCTCTAGAAACAATTCTTGATTAATCTTTAGGCGTTTGCAATTCATTTTTGAAAATGATTCAAAGTCACCATAAAAAGCATCATGGGTGAAGTTGATATTGTTTTTTTCTAAAAAAGCGTAAATATTTTTGATTTCATCTAAAATCCTTTGACCAGGCAAACCTATGCCAGTGTTTAGTGCATTGAATGTGAACGAAAATATATTTTCCCCAATTTTTTTATATTCATAGTCTGGGCAAATTGGTGAAATAATTTGCACTTCACCTTTATTAATAACCTCAAAAAAAATTTTCTTTTCCTTTTTTTCAAAACTATGAAAATTTGAGGTTATTTTTTTTGAAAATAAATAGTTTTTAGAGTTGATAATCCTTTTAATGTAACTAGCATTTAAGCATATTGAAAGTAGTGATGGGTTGTAACCAAGAAATCTAGTAAAACAAGTATATACCACATTTGATTTACATTTTGATTTTGCTGATACGTTCTCTTTTTTTTTCGAAACCAAGTCAAAGTTTATAATTTTGTAGTGATCTTGCAAGATTTTCCAAAAAGTAAAATATCTTGGTTTTATTTTGTTGGATTCACTTTTTAATTTTTTGTCATAAATGTGATAGAATTCTTTAAGACTAGTTATTTTTTTTTTTAAGTTTGTTATCTTTAATTTTTTAAAATCAATATTCTCGTTCTTAATAATCATATTAAGAATTTTTTTTGATGTTAATTTGTTTATCTGAAATATATCATCATTATTATTTTTAATTCCTGATTTTAACTTCATTGGCAAAAAGATTTAAGGAGTTCTTATAAATTTTATTTTTTGTTCTTGGAATAGCTGTGTATATGATCGAACCAAATTCGCCAATATTATCTTTGAGTTCATGAATTTTTTCAGATACAATTTCTGGAGTTCCACGTATAACTAATTTTTTTGCAATTTCACGAACATCCGATATGCCTAAACCAAATATATCAGCTTTGCCAAGCGATTCAGTCTTTTTTTTTATCACATTGATCATGTAAAGAAAAGGAGAATTTTCTTCAAGCAGATACTTATCCGCATCTCTTTCTTTTTCTGTGATAAAGAGAAATCTGGCTATCCGAATTTTATTTTTTATTTTACTTTTATTTATTTTAGAACCGTTAATATAATTTTTTATATGTTCTTTTAGAATATTTTCACTGCAGAAATTGGAACTTATAAAAGACCAATTATTTTGAATGCAAGTTTTTAAACTATATGAGTTTTTAGCTAAAATTGGTAAAATTATTTCAAGATTATTTCTTTTGTTATAAAGACCATCAAAATAACCTAACAAATGCTCTTTTGAACCTTTTTTCTTTGAGGAAATATTAAAATTTTTAGATTTGATATCAAGTAGGTTATTTGAGTGTAAAATTTTTTGTACAATTTCTATAATCTCAATCATGAGATCATAATTTTCCTTACCAAGCTTTTCAGTTAATTCTAAATCGCATTGATTAGAGCCACAACCAATTCCTAACAAGAGTCTTCCTGACGATAGATTGTCAATTGTAGAGATTAAACAAGATAAAACAGCAGGGTGATGAAAAACAATATTAGCAGTCATTGAACCCAAGTTTATTCTCTTTGTAATCCTTGAAAGAGATGAAATAAGAGTGAGTGAAGAAGAGACTTTTTCATACTTGTCTGCCATATGTTCACCAAAAAATGCCTCATCAATATTATTTGAATCACAAAAAACTGTGTCTTCAATTACGGCGTCTAGAACCTGTTTATAGGTGCTTTTTGGATTGTTGATAGGTATAAAAAAAATGCCTTTCATGTGAAGATATTATATCAAATACTAGAAATTAACAATTTTTGTTTTTTAACAATTACTTGTACAAAATGTCAGCTAGCATTTCTTGAACTTTGTATGCATCAAACAGTGATGCGGATATTTTTGGAGTTTTTCCTTCAAGTATATTTTTCATTTCTCTGGCTTGTTCAAGAAAACCAGGTTTAATTAGATTTTTTGGATTAGGAAATGATGAAACTCCTAAAATTTTCATTGGAATATATCTCCTTACTGGCAAGTCACTAGTAGGAGATATTACTTTCATGCCTTCAAACAAACTACTGTCTTCAAATGGTTTAATTTCCAACCTTTTTTTGTTTCCCTCGATATTTATCAAAAAATTTGAAGGAGAGTTCCAATTCAGAACTAAATTTATCAGATCATTTTTTTTTGTTTTTAAGATAATTAGTCTCCCGGAATTTTTTGAAAAAACACTGCTATGTATAATCGTTGGACTATCAAAAAGGTAATGGATCAGATCTATTCCATGAGCAGAATTTTCCAGAACATGTTGATAATTTCCAACTGGTTTAACTATTTCAGGCATTTCTATATGTAAATAGACAGCCCCCTCTTTTTTTATAAATTTTTTTGCAAACTGTATGGTTGAATAAAATCTTCTATTATAGGCTACTCTAACAAATGGAAAGTCGTCTTTAGAAAAGTCTGTTAAAGATTTTAAATCAGTAGATACAGGCTTTTCAATTAGGCATGGTTTGCCTAACTCAAGAATCGTAGGAAGATAATAGATGTTTTTTTCTGTAGGTAATGAAACTAGAAGCATATCCCAATCTTTTTCATTCTTGAATAAATCGAAAGGGTCTAAAAAAATTTTTTTTAAAGAGTGTTTTTTTGCAAATAGTTTGATTTTTTTTGAATTTAAACTAGCGGCACCATGGGTTATTTCAAATCCAGCTTTTCTGAAAGCTTCAACATGAAAATGAGCAATTTTTCCTGTTCCAAGTATTGCGAGTTTTGGTTTTGTCATGATATTTGCCATTTGTATTCATACCATTTTTTATTAATGGTTTGATTTAAAGAAATTTTTTTTGATTCTTTATTTGAAATAAGTCCATAAATAATTGCTCTAGTAGCAACTAATTCCCTTTCCAAGTCAATTTTATTGTAATTACCTTGAGCTAGAGATTCAAAAATCTTCTCAAAAAGGTTTTCTAGGTTTGGCTTTACAATTATGTTATCTATTTGTTTTGCAGTTCCAAGACGAACCATTCTATCATCAGCAATGATTTCATCTTTATTTCTGGCAAAAATACTTAAACTGAAGTCCTCGTTTATTGATATTTTACCGTAAGGACAGAAAATTTCGGCTCGTTGTCTAACACTCGAAAGGTTGGAACTATTAATTGAAAGTTGTCTATTATTTTTAAAACCCCATACAGAACTTCCTTCCCAAAAATCTAATTTATTAGATCTAGGATTAATCTTCATATTTCTTAAATCACTTATAACATGTTTGGGGTTTGACTGAAAAATTGACACAGCCAGATCCAAGTAATGAACACCATTTGTAACAATTCCCATTGCACCTCCATTAACACTAATAAGTGTTGGGTATCCTCCCAATTGATTCTTGCTTATATCATGAATTTTTTCAAAGATTCCAGTGTATCTATTTTGAAAACCTCCAAGCAATTTTACAGAGTTTTTTTTACATAATTTTAAAATCTCATCGAGAGATTTTAGTGAATTAGTAATAGGTTTTTCAATATAAAGAGCCTTTACTCCAATTTTAACTAGATCACAGATTGATTTGAAGTGTGTTGGCCCTAAATTAGCAACTATTCCAATTTTTGGCACCCCAATTTTTTTTACTAATTTTGAGGTTTTAGGAAGAGAATTAAATACTTCAAAGTCCCCTTTGAGATTTTTTTTTGCCCATTGGATTGCCTTGTCATCTGGATCAACACAAAGAAGTTGTCCATCAAGTGAAGAAAGAAATTCTGCGTGCCTTTTACCTACAGAACCTAATCCTAAAAGAATGAATTGATTTTTTATCCTATTCAAAATGTTGGCTTTTTCTATTAAACTTACTTAGTAGTTCTAGTTTCAATATTCATATAAACAAAATTTTTCAAAACTTTACAACCATAAAAAAAATAAGTTAAGAGATTTTTTTAAATTTTTGGCTTGAATTAAATTTATTAAAAAATTAAATATTAACTTTGATCTTTTTATTCTATGTTTTAATATGTTTCAAATTAAAAGTTGTCATCCGCAACAGAATGAAGCGTCCTTTTTACAAATATTTTCTGCTGCTAAAGACAAGAATATATGCAAAAATTCTAAAAGATTAAGGTTTTTCCTCTAAAATATGAACAGTTTTAAAAGAATAGCTATAAGGGATGTATATCAAATAAGGCCCTTAATGATTGGATTTTGCAAGCATCTAAAGAAAAAATATAACTCTAGAATATATATTTATGGAACTAAGAACGCAAAAATATTTTATACGGATTTTTTAAAAAAAAATATAATCGAAGAGTTTATTGGATGTAATGTTTTGCATGAAAAACTTTTTCAAAAAGTTGAAAATCCTGAAAAAGTTTTAAAAAAATCCTTAAAAATTGAGAACTTTATAGATTCCAGTCTTAACTTGTTAAGGATGACAAGAAGAGATCTTGGACTGGGATTTTACGTTGGTGCTCGGTTTCATCCAAAATCTCCATCTTCTGAAAAAGCAAGTTATTTACAAACAGTGAATGCATATTGTTCATTATTAGAGTTTTGGATTTCTGAATTAAAAGAAAAAAAAATTACAGTTTTTCTAAATGGACTTAAGGAAGAAGAATTTGTGTGTAAAGCACTTGGCATACCTTACAGACTTCTTTTTGGAAGTAGAATTCAAAATTACTGGCACTGGTCTCTAGGAATGAGAACAGAGTTTCCACAAGTAAAATATCAATATAACAAATTAAAAAATACTAGTTTTAAGTCAACAAATTTGACTCATCAGTATTACCAAGATCAAATAAATAAAGAAGTATTGTTTTCTAGCTCACCATTAATAAGCTTTTTGAAAAAGGCTATTTTCCAAACCCACAAAGAAATATATGACATAGTAAAAGGAAATTCTTCAAAAAAATATTTTTATTTTTCTTATCTCAAGTATCTTTTAAATGAATTTCGTCATTTGAAATTGTTGAGGTCTAATTTTGTTGACCAGATCAACTCTGTTTCTAAAAAAAAATTTGTATATTTCCCTCTTCATACCGAGCCAGAAATGAGTCTTCATTGGATGTCTCCTGAATGTTTTAATCAGATTGATGTTATAATGTCTATTGCACGTGATCTTCCTTCTGATACATATCTGGTTGTTAAGGAAACAATTTATTCTGTTGGAAAAAGAGATAAGTCTTTTTACCAGCAAATAAAAGATTTAAAGAACACTATTTTGTTGGATGTAGATACTAACAGTTTAGAAATTATTAAAAAAAGTTCAGCAGTAGCAACTATTTCTGGGAGTGCGGGTGTGGAAGCTGCTATTTTAGGTAAACCTGTTTTGGTTTTTTCTAAATATACTTTTTTTGATTTTTTACCACATGTCTTTAATATAAATAGTCACAATGATAATTACAAACTATTAAAGAAGGTTTTAGATAAAAATTTTATAAAAGAAAAAATAAAATCTAATGGGTCAAGATTGCAACAGGCTATAATTAATTCCTCATTTGATATGAAAAAATTTAATCAAATGTATAGAGATCAGTTTGGTGATGATGTAATGTTAAGATTGAGTGATGGATTGAAGAAAAGTTTTAATAATATTGTTTAGTTTATGGAATACCTCTTTGATGTAAAAAATAAAAGTTTTTCGTGGAACAAGGCCATGATTTTTTTTAAGAAAAATGGATTTATAGCGTTAAGGAATATTTTTGATTCTTCTTTTATAAATAAAATAAGTTTTGAATGCGATGAAGTCTTAATGAAACCATCAATTCTTGGGTCTTATGGTTATTACAAAAAAGATGTTCCAAAAAAATTGTTTGACCCAATGCTTATTGGTGGGAGAATAGTTGATTGTTTTGTAAATAAAGAAGTTCTAAATTTTGTTAAAAAGTATTTGCAAGGAGATTTTACTTTGGCGGAGTGTAATTTGAAGTTTGATGCGGGAATCAATTTAGAATACTTTCCTTTTCATAAAGATTTCTCTAATGGTTGGAACCTTAAAAGTCTAAGATCGGACAACGTAATTCTAAATGAAAAAGATCTTAAAAAACCTTTAGCTGTTGGAGGTATGATTTATCTCCATGACACTAAAGATGGTGCATTTTGTTATTGTGCTCAGTCCCACAATTTTGAAAATGATAGAGGAACTGCGCTATCAAAATATCCAGAAGATGAAAAGTCTAAAATTCTTAAAAGAATGATAAAAGTTCAAGGGAAAAAAGGAGATTTTGTCCTTTTTGATGATCTTGGTTTTCATGGTCCAGAACATCCTAGTAAAAAAAATAGGACAGTATTAATTTTTGATTACTATAAATTAAAAAAATTTGGTTATAGGACAAAAATGAA
>CAYYMX010000010.1:0-26645 GCA_964473045.1 uncultured Alphaproteobacteria bacterium
CAAAAAGCTGGCCAGCGACTTCTTATATGGACTATGTCAGGTTTTATTTTTTTTAGAAGACCATAAATTCTTGCTCTATTAACTAAAAGATTTAATATTCCTTTTTTTTTGATGTTTAGATTGTAATGAGACACTCCTTTATATTTATATTTTTCAGCCATATCGCCTCCTGCAGATATAATAGTTGCATTAAAACCATATTCATTGGAAACCTTGGCTATATCCAGTGTTCCTCTTTCTACTCCACCACCACTTAGATCAAGTGATGGAAGTATTTGTAAAATAGTTTTCATAAAGATAAATCTGTATATATTTTTTTTAGTCCTAATTTATAATTTCTGAATTTGGGTGTCCAATCTAATATTTTTTTTATTTTAATGTTCAGAACTCTCTTGTTGTCATAATAGAAACTCAAAGTTTTTTTATTAAGTCGTTCATCATTAATGTTCACTTTTTCAGGTAATGGGATTTTCATTAAGTTGCAAGCGTACTGAATTACCTTATAAGATTCACAAGGATAATCGTCAGTAATATTAAAAATTTCTCCAGGGGTTGGGTTGGACAAACTTTTCAAAATTGCTGAAGAAATATCATCAACATGAATTCTGGAGAAATAGTGTTTTTTTTTTTCTATAGAAAGATTTTTTTTTGATTTAAGTTTATCAATAAAAGATCTTCCTGGACCATAGATCCCTGGTAGCCTAAAAATATGCATTGGCAGGCTAAATTTAGAAAAAAGATCTAGGTTTTGTTTTTCTGCTTTAAGCCTATTGATACCTCTAATAGATGAAGGTTTAGTTTCTGAATTTTCATCAACCCAACTTCCAAAATGATTTCCATATACACTTGTTGATGAAAAAAATCCGTACCATTTTATAGATTTAGAATTTTTTGATAAAAGATTCTTAAATTTCTTTAAAACTAAATCTCCATTTTTATCTGGAGGAATTGAATTTAGTACATGGGTAGTTTTTTCAAAATAAAATTCTTTTTTTTTAAAAAAGTCATCAATTTTGATTCTTGTTAAATTAAACTTCGCATCAAACCGTTCTTTTTTTATTACTTTGTTGTGTGTACAAATGATATCAAAGTCTTTAGGTAAATTTGGGATTATAAATCTAGAACAATAGCCTGCTCCAAAAAAAATTATTTTCATTTTAAGCGGATTGAATTTGATTTCTAATCCAGTCAAATGCTGGATGATTTGTAAGTTCCTTATGCCACAATAGTCTTGTTTGTCTTATTTCTAAATCTATGGGTAACTCAACAATAGAAAAGTTATAATTTTTTGCCATTCTTTGTGCGGTCTTGGATGGTAGTGTTATTATTAGATCAGTGTTTTTAATAATTAATGGAGCTAAAGTTACCAAATCTATTCTAACAAAGATTTCTCTTTCTAAATCTATTTGACCAAGGGATCTATCAATAGGGGATATTGGTGCATCCATAGGAGCGACTCTAAGGTGCTTAGATTTAAGATATTGATCAATTGACAATTTTTTTTCTTTAGCAAATTTGTGATCTTTTTTCATCATACACACATACTTTTCGGTAAACAGATTTACCATGCCGAACCTATTCGAAACACTTTCAAACCTTCCAATGGCAAAGTCTATTTCGTTGTTATCAAGAAGTTTGATTGCTTCATTCCCTTGTTCAGTACTTACACATAGAGAAGAATTAGGGGAATATTTTTCTAAAAAAGAAACTACATTTGGTAAAATTAAAGGAGCTACATCATCAGAAATGGAAATGCGATACATTTTTTTTGTTGTGAGAGGATCAAAATTTATTGAAGATAATGATACTTCCAAGGCGTTAAGTGCTGAATTTATAGGTAGAGAAAGTTCATTAGCTCTAGGGGTTGGTCTCATTCCTTTAGGCCCTCTAATAAAAAGCTCATCCTTAATTAAATAACGTAGTCTGTTAAGTGCATTGCTCATAGCTGGTTGAGTTATACCAACCTTTTTGCTAGCCCTTGTAACGTTTCGTTCTTCAAAAAGAGCTCTAAAAACTACTAATAGATTTAGATCAAAGTTTTTAATATTCATAAAATAAATTAAAGCATAGAAGAAAAATAAGTAACAGAAATTTTTTTTAATTTAAATTTAATTTATTATTGTTTAGAGTATTTTTATAATAATGAATTTTGCAATTTTAGCTTATGCTTTTATCCAAGGGTTTACCGAGTTTCTTCCCGTTAGTTCCCAAGGACATCTTATTTTCTTTAATTATTATTTTCCTATTCATAATTTTACCCAATTAAGTATTTCTGAACTTACTATTGTTGCTCACTTTGGATCTTTTTTTGCGATTTGTATTTATTATCGCAGATTGTTATTTAGAGTCTTAATCTCAGTAAGATTTATAACGAGACCAGATATAGATAGAAATGCAGAAATTCTGCTAAATTTGATTGTTGCAACGATTCCAATTTGTTTTGCTGGATATTATTTTGCAAAACTAGTTTATTTAGATGAGAAAACTTTGATAACTATAATTGGATATACAAGTGTTATTTTTGGAATAATACTTTATCTAACAGATAAGTTTTGTTTAAGAATAAGAAATATTGAAACAATTAAAAAAAGCACAGCTTTTTTTATTGGATTAAGTCAGTGTTTAGCTTTGTTTCCAGGAGTTAGTAGAGCAGGAGCCGTATTATCATATATGCGATTTAATGGGTTTACTAGAGAACAGGCCTTGCTTTTTTGTAACATGATGAGCATCCCCGTAATTTTTAGCGCGCTTATTTTTATGCTCACAAAAAATTTTGATGCAATGCTAATTGATAATTTTTTGAACCTTTATGTCATATTGATTTTTTTTTTTAGTCTACTATTCTCAATAATTTTTATACACTTCTTTGTTTCATGGGTTCGAAAATCTTCTTTTCTGATTTTTGTTATTTATAGGGTAGTGTTTGGCTTAGTAATAATTTTTTGGTTCTTATAGGTAAGAAGCAACTTTAACCTCCATTGATCTAGGGTTTTTTATATATTTCTGTAAGTTTTTCAAACCTTTCTTGGAAACACTGTCAACTTTAAGTAATTTTATTTGATCAGATGTTAATAAAGGTTTTGGGAGTAAACTAAAAAAGAATCCAAGAATTTCTGCTATAAAAAATGGAATAGGTAAATATATTCTTTTTTTATTCTTAGCACTCAAAATAATATCAAAGATTTGTCTAAATGTTCTAATATTTGGTCCTGCTAAATCATAAGATCTATTTTTTTTATTAGAAATTATTAGAAGATAATCTACAAGATCTCCAATATATAAAGGTTGAAACCTAACCTTTTTTTTAAAATCAATTTTGGGTAAAAAACCTTTCCAAAAATCTACTTTAGGGGTTCCAATTATTGGCAAAAATGGACTGAGTTTAGATATATTATAAAAAAGATTTGTAAAATTATCTCCTTTACCAAAGACAACGCTTGGTCGAATAATGATGGCATTAGGAAAATACTTTTTAATTTCCATCTCTCCATTTAGCTTTGATTGTGCATATAATGACTTTTTGACTTTTTCAATGTTTAAAGCGGACAAATGTAAAAATGATCTAACTTTCATTTTTGCAGCTACCTTGGCAATCATTTTAGGAATTTCCGTATGAACAAAATTGAAACTTGTGTTTTTGCTTTCATTAAGAATACCTATAAGATTAAAAACTATGTTGGCATCTTTCAAAAGTATTTCTAGATTTTTTTCATCAAAAAACTCAATTTTTTTGGTTGAGACTTGGCCTGGTTCACCGGCAGAAAAAAATCTTTTTTTTACATTTATTTTTCTTGTAATTATATCAACCTGACAAGATTCTTTGCATAACTTATATACTAACTGAGAACCAATAAAACCGGTTCCACCAAAAACAACAACTTTTTTTCCTTCTAATTGTGAAAACATTATTTAAATTTTTATATGAATTGTTTTGTAAGTTAGGTATTAATATCATATTAGAATTTTTCAAAAAATGAAAAGATTTAAATTAAAAGATTGTTGTATTTTTTTATATGAAAATGATCTTCCTGATTCACTTAAGTTTGGTGATAAGGTTTCAATTGATACAGAAACAACTGGTTTATCTTTGGTTAGAGATAGATTGTGTTTGGTGCAAATTGGCACAACAGAAAAAGAATGCCATATAGTTAAATTTTCCCCGTCATTTTTTAAAAATAATTTCAAACCAAAAAACTTAATTAATTTGTTAGCTGATGAAAAGATAGAAAAAATTTTTCACTATGCAAGATTTGATATCGCTATGATAAGCAAATTTTTAAAAGTCGAATGCAAGAAAGTTTTTTGTACAAAAATTGCTTCAAAACTTGTAAGAACATATACAGAAAAACATGGATTGAAGGATTTGTGCAAAGAATTGCTTGATGTTGATTTAAATAAATCTCAACAATCAACCGACTGGTCATCTGAAACACTTTCAGAAAGTCAATTGAAATACGCTGCATACGATGTAATGTTTCTTTTTGATTTGAAATCAAAATTAGAAAAAATGCTGCACAGGGAAAAAAGATATGAAATCGCAAAATCAATTTTTAATTTTCTTCCAACTAGAATTAAACTAGATTTTCTAGGTTGGTCAGATATTGATATTTTTTCTCATTAAAGAATATTATGGAAGTTTCAACTGGAAAATCTGTAATAGAAAAAGAAATTAAGGCACTCAATATTTTAATGAAAGATATTTCATTATCTTTCAAAGAGGCTGTAAATATCCTATTTAATGTTAAGGGTAAGATTGTTATTTCAGGAATTGGAAAAAGTGGCCATGTTGGGTGTAAAATTTCGTCTACTCTTTCATCGGTAGGCTCACCTTCTTTTTTTATTCATCCAAGTGAGGCAAATCATGGAGATTTAGGAATGATAAACAAAAATGATTGTGCCATTCTTATTTCTAATTCGGGTGAAACTTCAGAGCTTTTTAACTTGATAATACATTGTAAAAAATTAAGAATTCCTATTATTTCAATTACAAGTAATTCAAAAAGTACTCTAGCTAAAAAATCTGATGTTATTCTTTTGATTCCAAAAAATATTGAAGCTTGTCCTTTAGCATTAGCTCCAACCAGTTCAACAACTTGTACTCTGGTCCTTGGAGATGCAATAGCTGTAACTCTATTAAAAAAAAGAGGATTTACATCCAATGATTTTTTTGAGCTTCATCCAGGTGGAAAGCTTGGACAGATGCTTTTAAAAGTAAGTGATGTTATGAAAACCAATAAAATGATTCCACTTATTAAAAGAAACCAAAAGATGAGTAAAGCAATATTAGAAATGACTTCAAAAGGTCAAGGGTGTGTTGGAGTTGTAAGTGAAAGGTCTGGAAATTTGGTTGGGATAATTACTGATGGTGATTTGAGAAGAAATATGAGCACTTCTTTATTAAGCAAGTCAATTGAAAATGTTATGACTAGTAAACCTAAAACACTTGAGCCTGACATACTTGTGTCTCAAGCCCTAAAATTAATGAATGCACAATCTATTACAAATTATTTTATTACAAAAAACAAAAAACCTGTAGGTATTATTCATTTGCACGATATTTTGAGAAAATAAATTTTCAATGATTAATTATTCTAACTTTATAAAAACTTTAAAAAGTCTTTTTTTAATTATTTCTATCCTTTTAGTCTTATTAATTTTAATTAATAAGACTCCTATGAAAAGAATAATGGTTGACAATAATGATATAGAAAGAGATGATTTTTTGGGTGTTCATCAGATTTTGTTTAAGCCAAGTTTTATTGGTTTGGATAAAAAAAAACAACCTTTCAAAGTTTCAGCTACAAAAGCAACAAAGTTAAATGATTTTGATGAGATCTTTAATTTAGAGAAACCAGTGGGCCAGATTACTAGTAATAATGAGATCTATTTTTTGAGTGGAGACTCCGGTTTGTTTGATAAAAGCAAGCAAATTCTTCAACTAGAGGGAGATGTGGTTTTTGAAGATAAAAATTTATTTTCATTCCATACGGAAGAAGCCAGTGTGGACTTTAAAAAAAAAGTTATATTTGGAAATACTAAAATTACGGGAGGCAAAGAAAATTCATCAATTATTTCTCAAGGATTTAAGATTGTAAATAAAGGCAATGAAATTTTTTTTACAGGTAGATCAAAATTAATTTTGTCTAAAGATTAGTATGAAAAAGATTTATTTTTTATTCTTTTTATTATGTTTAAATTTTTCTTTGGTTTACTCTCAACAGCTTACTAACAAAAAAACAGATCAAGAACCTGTTGAGATATACGCTGATGATGGGATTGAGTGGCATAAAAATGATAAAAAGTATATCGCTAAGGGCAATGCCAAGGCAGTTAGTGGATCAATGATCTTAGAGTCTGACATTATTGAAGCACACTACGATGATTCTAATAGTTCTGATATGGATATTTATATGGTTAAAGCCCTTGGGAATGTGATCATAAACGATAAAAAACTAAAAATTGTTGGTGGAAAAACAGCAGAGTATGATTTAAAAAAAGATTATTTTAAAATAAATGGTAAAAGAATAAAACTTTTGTCTGAGTTTGATGAATTAAATGCTAATAAGAAAATTGAATATTGGAGAAGTAAGGATGTTGCTGTAGCTACAGGAAAAGCTGTGGCAATAAAAAAAAATGAATTTACCATCAGGGCAGAAAAGTTGGTTTGGTATTTTTATAAGAACCCAAAAGCTACTAGCGAAGATAAAATTGATGTTAAAAAGATTATTGGTTTCCAAAATGTTTCTATTAAAACCAATAATGAAGTAGCTTTTAGTGATAAAGCACTCTATAATAGGGATAAAGAAATTTGCAAATTATTTGGTAATGTTAAGCTTCAAAAAGGTGATAGTTTTTTGCTAGGAGAGTATGCAGAAATTGATTTGGTTAGAGGAATTAGCAAATTAATGCCAAAAGGTCCTGGAGATAGTTTCTTAAATGAAGATAGAGTTAAGGCTCTTATAGATAAAGGAGATGGTGGAAAATGAGTCAAATAGATATCCCCTTTGTTGCTGTAAATAATCAAGGACTTGAAGTCAGAAATATAACTAAATCCTTTGAAAATAAAAGAGTGTTAAATAACATATCTTTAAATCTTGATAGGGGTGAGTCTGTTGCCATTCTTGGGCCTAATGGAGCTGGAAAAACAACACTGTTTTATATAATTATGGGTCTAATAAATTCTGACCATGGTTCGGTCTTTTTGGATAAGAATAATATTTCATCACTACCAATGTACCGGAGGTCAAGGATGGGTGTAGGTTATCTACCTCAAGAATCATCTATTTTCAGAGGAATGACGGTTGAAGAAAATATTCTTGCAATTTTGGAGACAACTGAGTTAACTAGAGAAGAGCAATCAAAAAAACTTGAAAAACTTCTTGTTGAGTTTGGCATAGAACATATTAGATTTGCATCAGCGCTATCGTTGTCAGGAGGTGAAAGACGAAGACTGGAGATTGCTAGATGTTTAGCATCTCATCCCAATTTTATACTTCTTGATGAACCACTTGCTGGTATCGATCCTATAGCAATTCAAGAATTAAAAAAGTTAGTGAGAGATCTAAAAAATCGAAACATAGGGGTTCTAGTTACTGATCATAATGTTAAAAGCACACTGGAAATTGTGGATCGTGCATATATAATTTTTGATGGTCGTGTTCTTTTTGAGGGAACTCCTGAACAAATTGTTCAAAATGAAAAAGTAAGAACTTTTTACTTAGGAAAAAATTTCTGAGTCTTCTTAAAAACATATCTGTTTCTGGAAAGCAAACTAAAGTAGGTTTATCATTGACGAATTATGTAAATCAAACTTTAGGTAAAACATTAAAAAAATACTTTCAGAACAGCATAGACTCCAATGTTCTATTTTCAAAAGATACTTTTAATTTTAAATGTGAAATAAGCATTTTTCTGGAAAATTCAATATTTATAAAAAGCCATGCGTTAAGTAATGATGCTTATGGGGCGTTTAACATTGCTTGTGAGAGGATAAAGAAGAGAATAAGAAGGTTTCACAGGAAACTTATAGACCATAGAGCAAAAAGCAAAAAGACAGAAAAATTTCTTGAAGCCAGCCAATACATCATTGAAAATCCAGAAAAAAATGAAAAAAAGATTGATTCAAATGATGATCCTGTGATAATTGCTGAATCTGAGGAATTAATTAAAACACTTTCGGTTAGTGAAGCACTAATGTTGATGAGTTTAAATGAACAAAATGCTATTTTTTTTAAAAACCTTAAAACCAGAAGACTGAATATTTTGTATAAACGTATTGATGGGAATGTTGGTTGGCTTGATCCAAAAAAATAAAAAAAAATGAAACTTAATGAATTTATTTCCTTAGAGGCGATATATATTGATATTGACGCTGATAGTAAAAAGCTTGTTTTCAAAGAAATAGCTTCAATAATTTCTAAAAAAAGCTCGTTAAAACCATCCTTGATAATCGAAAAACTTAATGAGAGAGAAAAACTTGGTTCGACTGGAGTAGGAAATGGAGTTGCTATACCTCATACAAAAATTGAAGGGATTAAAAAAACTTATGTTATTTTTTTGAAATTAAAAAATGCTGTAGATTTTTCTTCCTCAGACAAAAAAGAAGTTGACTTAGTTTTTCCAATTTTAACATCAGAAGATTCAAAGTCAGAGCATTTGTTAATTTTATCATCTATCTCAGTTTTTCTAAAAAAAAAAAGAGAAGTTGAAAAATTACGACATTTAAATTCTGCTGAGGATATTTTAAACCTTTTTTCTAAATATTAGTGGAGACTTATATATTGAAGTCCTGATTGAATTATTGCGGCAATGGCGGCATTCTTGTTATCAAAAGCAGCGAGAAGAGTGCCGTCGGCTCCATAGACTGTAAAAACATCAGTGTCAAAATTATTTTCTGAATGTATTTCTTTTTTTACAAAAGCAAAACCTGAATTTCCATACTCAAAAAATTCTTCTGAGGATAAATTGTTTTTTAACAAATTGTTCATTTTTTTAAGTCGAGATTAATTAGTTTATTATCCATTTTATTTCTATTGTCAGTTATTTCAATCTTTTTTGATTTATCGTTATTAATTGGCTGAGATAGATCAATATATAGTAGCCCACTATCCATTGAAGCCCCTTCAACTTTAATTCCTTCGGCAAGAATAAAATTTCTTTGAAACTGTCTAGTTGCTATTCCTCTATGAATATAGATCTTATCGTTATCATTATCAGATTTTGCTCCTCTAATTTGCAGTTGATTACCTTCAAGACTTATATCTAATTCACTTTTTTCAAAACCTGCAACTGCAACTGCAATTCTTATTGTGTTGCTTGATGTTTGTTCAATATTATAAGGAGGATACGAATCAGTTGACAATTTAGAAATTCTGTCAATTGTTCTTTCAAAATTGTCAAATCCAAGCAAAAAAGGACTGTTAAATAAAGACATTCTATTCATAAACCCTCTATAGAGCGATAAAGTTTGAACCTTTTAAAGCGTCCATTTACTTAACTAATATATTTAGAAGATTTTTTCAACTAAAATTTATCTTAAAAAATTAGTCTTTTTGGATAATTTTCTCTTATTTAATATAGTCTTGGCTAAATGGTGGAGCTGGACGGGATCGAACCGACGACCTTCTGAATGCCATCCAGACGCTCTCCCAACTGAGCTACAGCCCCAAATTTCAGATTTAATTCTTATAGAAAAAGTCTACATTCTTTTTTTTGAAGTTTCAAACTGACTTGTTACAATCTTATGTTTTAATTATTGTATTTTGTTGATGAGAAGATTTATATTCTTAATAATTGATAACCAGTCCACAATTTTTTCTTGTCTAACTATTTGAACTTTTGGATATCAGTAACTCCTTTTATCTTTTAGTCCCCATCTCCAATCCAGAATTTTTGATAATATCAAATTAGTAGGTACGTTAAGTGAGCCTGCCAAAGCTTTTTTTCTGAAGAGCCTCAAATCTTTTCCTATAAACAAAGAATTTTCACAAAAATTCCTAGAAAAACATTGTTTTAATTTTTTAGTCTTTTTCCCTATCAATTTCTATTATTTCTTCTACAGGTGAGTCATCATCTGCATTAATATCATCCACAGGTGTTTCCTCCACAGGCAAATCATCAATTTTAATCTCTTCTGAAGGCTTTTCACTTTTATCAACTTTGGTGATTTTGGGAGGTCTGCCTCGCTTAGAAATATTTGTTATAGGGTTGTTAACCTCTTGTTGGCAACTTGGGCAAATTGTTGGAAATTTATTAAAATCAAAAAAAAGTGTATTACATTTGTTACACTTTCTTTTAGCACCTTTATCAAAATCTTTCATATTAACTTTCATAGATCGAATAAATATTTTATAAATTTAAAAAAGAATGAACAAAACTTTTACTCTTAAATCATCAAAATGTAAATCCCTTAAAGGAATAATTTATGTTCCAGGGGACAAATCAATTTCTCATAGAGCACTTATAATATCTGCGGTCTGTTTAGGCAATTCAAAAATTTTTGGACTGTTAGAGTCTGATGATGTTTTAAACACTTTAAATGTATTAAAAAATCTAGGTGTTGAAATAAAAAAAAGAAAAAATTTTTTTGAAGTTTATGGAATGGGTGGATTTTTTAATGATCCACTCAAAGAATTAGATTTTGGGAATTCTGGCACTGGTATAAGGCTGATGATTGGACTGTTATCAACGAGAAACATTAATGCAACATTTGTTGGAGATATATCATTGTCATCTAGACCTATGTTGAGAGTGATAAAACCACTTCTAGGAATGAACACAAGGATCGAGCATAGCGATGGATTATTACCAGTATCTGTAAAAAATAATAATAATTTTTTTTTACCAACAAAATATAATCTATTAATAGGATCTGCTCAAGTAAAGAGTGCACTTCTTTTAGCAAGTCTGAATGTTAAGGGCACAACCCAAATCACTGAATATTTTCCATCCAGAAACCATACAGAAATAATGTTAAAATACATGGGAGCAGATATAGAAGTTAAAAAAAAAAATAAAAAAAATATAATTAAACTCAAATCACCTTCTTTTCTTAAATCAAAAGACATTAATGTTCCTGGAGACTTTAGTTCTGCATCTTTTTTAATCGTTTCAGCATTGTTAACTGAGGATAGTCATTTAGTAGTGAAAAATGTGGGGTTAAATTTTTTCAGAACAGGATTAATAGATATTTTGGTAAAAATGAATGCAAATATCAAAGTTGTTAATCAAAGGTTTTTAAATGGTGAGATGGTTGGAGATATTGAAGTTTTTTACTCAAAACTTAAAGGAGTCAAAGTTGATAAATCTATGGTTACAAGATTAATTGATGAATATCCTATATTGTTTGTTGCAGCATCTTTTTCTCAAGGCACATCAGTTTTTCTGGGACTCGAAGAGCTAAAATTCAAAGAAAGCGATAGGTTGGTTACAATGACTAGAGCACTGCGCGATGCTGGTGTTGATCTAAAAACTGGCAAAGAGTCTTTAAAGATTTTTGGACAAAAGACTCAAAAAGGAGGAAATTTTGTAGGTACAAAAAATGATCATCGAATAGCAATGTCAATGATTGTATTTGGTTTAGTATCAGAAAACCCAATTGTGATAGATGATTCAAAAATTATAAATACATCTTTTCCAGATTTTTATGAACAAATGAAGAAAATTGGAGCCAAGATTGAATTCTTTCAAAAATAATAAACCTGTGATTGCAATTGATGGCACAGCTGGTTCTGGTAAAGGTACACTAGCTAAGCGAATATCAAGATCTATTGGATTTGATCATCTAGATAGTGGCTTGTTGTACAGACTTTTTGCTTATCAAATTGAAAAACAAAAGTTATCAATCAGCTCATTAGAAACTGTTGAATTAAACCTAAATAGTTTTATTAAGGAAATAAAAAATCAAGATTTAAGATCAGAAAGAATTACAGAATTATCATCAAAAGTGGCTAAATTAGCAGTTGTTAGAAAATCACTTGTCTTATTTCAAAGAAATTTTGCGGATAATCCACCAGGAAAAAAAGGAAGTGTAATTGATGGAAGAGATATAACTAGTAAAATTGTACCTAATGCAGAAGTGAAGTTTTTTGTTGATGCAAGTTTGGAAATTAGAGCCTTAAGAAGATTAAAGCAAATGAATCTTTCTAATGAAAAATATTCAGAAATTTTAAAGAAAATGAATCTAAGAGACAAACAAGATAAGCAAAGAGTTGAGTCACCTCTGATTAGAACTAGCGATAGTATAGTTATTGATACTACTAAAATAACCGAAAATGAAGTTTTTGAGATTGCGATGACTCATATAAAAAAAAAAATAGATTGTATTTAGTGATTGCACATCACTTCAAAATTTTGTAATTGTAGTGCTGATAATTAATGAGGATAAAGATTTGGAAGAGAATTTTAGTGAACTTTTAGAGCAAAGTCTTACAAATTTTCGATATAAAGAAGGTCAAATTGTAAAAGGTACCATTCTTTTTATAAAAAATGATATTGTTGTTGTTGATGTTGGATTGAAATCTGAAGGAAGGATTCCGCTGAAAGAATTTCATTCTCCAGGTGAAGAACATAGTCTAAAAGTAGGGGATAAGCTCGACTTTTATGTGGAAAAGCTTGAAAATAAAGAAGGCGAGGCTTTACTTAGTAGAGAAAAGGCTAGAAAAGAAGAGTCATGGGTGAATCTAGAAAAATCATTACAAAATAAGGAACAAATCACGGGCGTTATAACAGGAAGAGTTAAAGGAGGATTTACAGTCGATATAAGTGGAGCCATTGCATTTTTGCCTGGAAGTCAAGTTGATTTAAGGCCTATCAAGGATATTTCTCCATTATTAAATAAGCCACAGCCAATGATTATTCTTAAAATGGACAAATTTAGAGGCAATATTGTTGTTTCTCGAAGAGCCTTGCTTGAAGAGTCTAGAGAGGCTGATAGAAGTAAATTACTTTCTGATATTCATGAGGGAGATAAATTGAAAGGTACAGTTAAAAATATTACAGATTATGGTGTATTTGTTGACCTTGGTGGACTAGATGGATTGCTTCATGTTACAGACTTGTCATGGGAAAGGGTTAATCATCCTTCAGAAATGTTTAGTGTTGGGCAAGAAATTGAAGTGATTGTAACAAAATATGATAAAGATTCGAAAAGAATTAGTTTAGGTTTAAAGCAATTGACTGAAGATCCATGGAAAAATGTTGATAACCTTTATAAGGTTGGAAAAAAAATTAAATCAAAGATTTCAAATATAGCTGATTATGGGGCTTTTGTAGAGTTAGAAAAAGGTGTTGAGGGATTAATCCATGTTTCCGAGATGAGTTGGATTCACAAGAATGTTAATCCTAATAAAATTGTTTCTGCTGGTGATGAGGTTGAAGTTATTATTTTAGAAGTAGATAATTTAAAAAGAAGAATAAGTTTAGGTTTAAAACAGTGTCAAGAAAATCCCTGGGAAAAATTCTCAAAAGATCATAAAAAAGGTGATCTTTTAGAAGGTGTGATAAAAAATATAACTGAATTTGGTATATTTGTTGAATTACCTTACGATCTTGACGGTATGGTTCACCTTTCGGATATATCTTTTGATGATGCTGGCGAAGAGTCTATTAAAAAATATAAGATTAAGGATAAAATAAAATTTAAAATTTTAGAAATTGATGTTGAGAAAGAAAGAGTTTCACTTGGAATTAAACAACTAAAAAAAGATAAATCAAGATCAGAAAAATATAAAAATAAAACCGTTACTGGGGTTATAGAATCTATAGAAAAAGACAAGATATTGGTGGTTTTTGATGAGAATCAAAAAGGTTTTATTAAAAAATCTAATCTAGCAAAATTGAGGTCTGAACAAAATACAAATAGATTTGCAGTAAAAGAAAAGATTGATGCTAAGGTAATTAAGAAAGTGCAAAAGAATCAATTGTACGAATTATCAGTTAAAGATCTAGAGATTGAAGAAGAAAAAGAAGCATTAAAAGAGTATGGATCGTCATCTTCTGGTGCAAGTATTGGAGATATACTTGGAGCAGCTTTAGAAAAAGATAAGAAAAAAAGTGGCAAAGAAGAAAATGAAAAGTAATCTTTTTTTGAATGAATACTTCAAAAAAAGGAAATCTTTAATTTATCGATCAGTATTGTTTTTTGTTTTTTTTGTTTTAGTTTTCGCAACAATATATTTAAATGAAAATTCTGAAGAGTTTTTAGGAAAAATAACTATCGAAGGAATAATTCATGACAGAAAGGATATACTTGAGAAGTTAAGTGAGCTAGAAGAAAAAAAAAATTTAAAAGGTCTTATTTTAACTGTTAACAGTCCAGGAGGAACGTTTGTTAGTAGTAAAGAGTTATATGATGCGATAAACCTAGTCAGGAAGCAAGTTCCAACAGCTGTTTATATGAAGGAAATGGCTACATCCGGTGCTTATTTATTGTCATTAAGTTCTGACAGAATTTTTTGTAATCAAGGTACTATCACTGGTTCTATTGGAGTGCTTTTGCAATCAGCAGATATAACTGAACTGCTAAGTAAATTGGGTGTAAATCCTTTAATAGTTAAAAGCGGAGAGTTAAAAGCAATCCCTAATCCATTAGAAAAAACAAATCAATATTCTATTAATTATTTATCTGATGTTATTTCATTAATGCAAGAGGAGTTTATGAGAATTGTTTTAAAAAATAGAAAAATTTCAGATGATGCAATTCAAATAATTGAGGATGGGAGAATATTTACCGCTAAACAAGCTAAAGAAATAAATTTAATTGATGAAATTGGTAATGAGAATGATGCCATTAACTGGATCAAAAAAAAAGCAAAACTTGATGAAACTATTAAAGTGATAGATTTTACAGATGATGAAAATATTTTGGGCTTGTTTAATCTAAATTTTTTTAGAAAAAAAATTAAAACTATGAATTTTAATTTTATTAATGGTATTCTTGCCATCTGGATTCCAGGGTTATGAAAAAGTCTGATTTACTCCAAAAAATGGAAAAAAAATTTGATTATCTTCCAAAAAGAGAAGTGGAGCGAACATTAGATAAAATATTACAATTTTTTTCTTCTAGTTTGTCAAAAGGCTCAAGGATTGAGATCCGAGGTTTTGGTACTTTCTCTACTAGAAAAAGAAAATCTAAAATGGGTAGAAACCCTGCTACAGGTGAAAAAATAAATATTAAGGCTAAATCTCTGATACATTTTATACCTGGAAAAAAACTAAGAAAGGATGTAGATGAGAAAAAAAATTAGAAATTTAGTAAGTTTTTTTTTTTTTTTTTTAATTTTAGTTTTTTTTGTACCATTTGCGCTTGCAAACAAATATTAAATTTAAATAAATTCTTCCCATTTCCTTATTCTCTGGAAGTACCTCTGTATCTTTTAATACTAATTATTTTTTTTGTAGGTTTTATTTTTGGATTTATTTTTAAGTTCATGAAGAATCTTTTTTGACAAAATGCAACCAAAGAAATTCATATTTTGTGCACTAGATTTTGGTAATATAAAAGAAGCCTTATTTTTTGCTAACAAAATCAAAGATTATGTTGGCGGACTTAAACTTGGATTGGAATTTTTTGTTAAAAATGGTCCGGAAGGTGTAAGAAAAGTAAAAAAATTAGGATTACCTATTTTTTTGGATTTAAAGTTTAATGATATTCCAAATACAGTTAAAAATGCAGCCATTAACGCAATTAAACTTGAGCCCGAATTTTTGACTGTGCATCTGAATGGGGGAAAAGCAATGCTCGATGAAGTAGTTAGAATAAAAAAAAAAACTAAAATAATTGGAGTTTCATTATTAACAAGTTTAACTGAAATTGATTTACTTAGTTTTGGAATTAAAATCAATTCAAAACAATATATAAATAAACTTTCAGAGATTGGAGTTTCTTCTGGTTTAGATGGAATTGTTTCTTCACCACATGAAGTTGTTTTTTTAAAAAATAAAATGCCCAAAGATTTTATATTTGTTACACCCGGGATCAGATTACATGGAGATCAATCTAATGATCAAAAGAGATTTGCCTCACCTGGAGAAGCAATAAAGTTAGGGTCTTCAATGTTAGTGATTGGTAGGTCAATAACGAAATCTGCAAGTCCTATTGATACTATAAAAAAAATAGTAAAAGATATCGAGGAAAAGAATTGAAACGGAAAATTAAAATTTGCGGAATAAATGATCTAGAATCTATCAAAGCATCTTCAGAAGCAGACTATATTGGGTTTGTTTTTTTTCAAAAGTCTCCGAGATTTGTAACAGCAATGAAAGCTAAAGAACTTGCTAAATTTTCACAAAATAAACAGAAAAAAGTTGGTTTATTTGTCGATGCAGATTTAAATTTGATTGAGCATATAGTTAATTATGTTGGGTTGGACTTTATTCAACTTCATGGGAATGAAAAACTTGATGAACTAACTAAAATTAAAAAAAAAATTAAAATACCTATTATAAAAGCTATACTTGTGAATTCATTAGAAGATATAAAACTTGCTCATAAATTTGAAAAAGTATGTGATATGATTTTGTTTGATACTAAAAGTCCCAAAAAAAAAATATCTGGAGGAACCGGATTGACTTTTGATTGGAATTTACTCCAAGATTATAAGGCTTCTAAAGACTGGATGCTTGCCGGTGGTTTAAATATAAATAATATAAATGTTGCTATAAATAAAACAAACGCCCCTATTGTTGATGTTTCATCGGGTGTTGAAAAGTCGTTGGGAGTGAAATGCCAAAAAAAAATTAAAGAATTGATTTATTTTGTAAAAAATAAAAATGATGACTTGAAGGATAAAAATGAACTTTAAAAAATTTCCTGACAAAAATGGAAGATTTGGAAAGTTTGGTGGTAGATTTGTTGCTGAAACATTAATGCCATTGCTTTTAAAATTAGAGCAAGAATATTTTTTAGCAAAGAAATCAAAAAAATTTAAATCACAATTAAATTATTATTTCAAGAATTATATAGGAAGACCAAGCCCACTTTACTTTGCTCAGAATATTTCAAAAAAACTTAATAGTGCCAGAATTTATTTTAAGCGAGATGAACTAAATCACACTGGAGCACATAAAATAAATAACTGTATTGGACAGATTTTGTTGGCAATTAGAATGGGAAAAAAAAGAATTGTTGCTGAAACAGGTGCAGGTCAACATGGACTGGCAACGGCAACTGTGTGTGCTTTGTTCAACCTTAGATGCATTGTTTATATGGGTGAAGCAGATATTAAAAGACAGGCACCCAATGTATTTAAAATGAAACTATTAGGGGCAGAAATTAGATCAGTAAAGTCTGGAACCGCAACACTTAAAGATGCTATGAATGAAGCTTTAAGAGATTGGGTATCTAATGTTAATGACACTTTTTATGTTATTGGCACTGTTGCCGGCCCTCACCCTTACCCAATGATGGTTAGAGACTTTCAATCTATTATTGGTATAGAAGCAAAAAAACAAATCATGAAATGCGAAAAAAAACTACCCGACCTCATTATTGCATGTATTGGAGGTGGTTCTAATGCTATTGGCCTATTCTATCCTTTTCTAAATGAAAAAAAAATAGAAATTATTGGTGTTGAAGCAGCTGGTAAAGGAGTTAATACCAAATATCATGCAGCTTCATTATCAAAAGGAAAACCAGGGTTTCTTCATGGAAATTATACTTATTTGTTGCAAAATAATGATGGACAAATTGATGATGCACATTCAATTTCTGCTGGTTTAGATTATCCTGGAATTGGTCCAGAACATTCATGGTTAAAGGAGATTGGTAGGGTTAGGTACGTCAGTGCTACTGACAAAGAAGCATTAGATGCTTTCAGACTTTGTTGTAAACTTGAAGGTATAATACCAGCATTAGAGCCCTCACATGCTTTGGCTTATCTATTTAAATGTTCAAAAAAACTATCAAAAGATGATGTGGTAATAATGAATATGTGTGGCAGGGGTGATAAAGATATATTTTCTATTTCTGAACAATTGGGAATTAAATTATAAAAATGAAAGATAGATTAAAGAACAAATTTTTAGATTTAAATAGCAAAAATCAAAAGGCTCTTGTTTGTTTTACAACTGCTGGTGATCCAAACTTGGCAATTTCTGAGAAAATTATATCCTTACTCCCTTATTTTGGGGCTGATATTGTTGAGATTGGTATACCTTTTTCAGATCCAATGGCTGATGGACCAATTATACAAAAATCTAGCCAAAGAGCTATCCGGTCTGGAATTAATCTAAAAAAAATTTTTCAAATAGTTAAAAATTTTAGAAAAAAAGACTCAACAACACCCATAATTTTGATGGGATACTTCAACCCCATTTTTCAATTTGGTCTTAAAAGTTTTTTTTCTAAAGCACAACTTATTGGAGTAGATGGTCTAATAGTAGTTGATCTTCCTCCAGAAGAAAATGAATTGATTTCTAAATATTCTAAAAGATCTAATGTTGACATAATTAGATTGATCACACCAACCACTAATACTAAACGACTGAAAAAAATTTTAAAGTCTACAAGTGGATTTCTTTATTATATTTCAATTATGGGTATTACTGGAACTAAGAAGCCCTCGGTTCTTTCAGTAAAAAGTTCAGTGACCAAAATAAAAAAAATTTCCAAGCTTCCAGTCGTTGTTGGTTTTGGAATTGATAATTCAAAACAGGTTGATGAAATAAATAAATTCTCCGATGGTTGTGTGATAGGATCTGCAATTGTTAAGATTATTGAAGAGTTTTATAAAAAAAAAATTTCCGAAAAAACTATGTATAAAACAATTGATCATTTTTTGACTAAATTGAAAATTTCATGCTAATTTGATGATATGAACTGGATAAAAAATTTTGTAAAACCAAAACTTCAATCTTTTGTTGGAAAAAAAGAAGTTCCAGATAATTTATGGGAAACTTGTCCTAAATGTTCCCAAATGTTGCTAAAAAGAGAATTGGAAACTAATTGGTATGTCTGTAAACATTGTGATTTTCATTTCAGAATAAACGCACAAAAAAGATTAGAACTTTTTTTTGGTAATAATTTCATGTTGATCGATACACCAAAAATTGAATCAGATCCATTAAAATTTAAAGATAAAATTAAATATACTGAAAGGTTAAAAAATGCTCAAAAAAAAAATGGTGTTAATGATTCTGTACTTGTTGCATCTGGAACACTTGATTCAAGAAAAGTTGTGGCTGCAATTTTTGATTTTAACTTTATGGGTGGTTCAATGGGAATGGCTGCAGGAGAAGCTATTATCAGTGCATGTGAACATGCAAAAAAAAACTATCTTCCATTAATAATTTTTAGTTCTTCAGGAGGAGCAAGGATGCAGGAAGGCATTTTATCGTTGATGCAAATGCCTAGAACTGTAATTGCTATAAATTCAGTTCAGAAAGAAAAATTACCATTTATTTCAGTTCTTACAGATCCAACTACTGGAGGAGTCTCTGCTTCCTTTGCTATGCTTGGAGACATTTTAATTGCAGAAAAAAATGCAACAATTGGCTTTGCCGGAAGTAGAGTTATTGAAGAAACAATTAAAGAAAAACTGCCTCAAAATTTCCAAAAATCTGAATATCTTCTTGAAAAAGGTATGGTTGATATTGTGATCCATAGAAAAGATTTAAAGAAAAAGATTGAAATTTTACTGAACTATCTTTTAAATTAGCAAATAAAATTGTGGATAGATCAAGAAAAATTCTTAAAAGATTGGAATCATTACATCCAAAAAAGATTGATTTATCACTAAATAGATTAAAAGATTTACTCAAAAAGCTTGGTAATCCCCATCTAAATGTGTCCCCAATAATTCATATAGCTGGTACTAACGGCAAAGGATCTGTAACAGCTTTTTTAAGATCAATTTTAGAGAATTCAAATTTTAAAACTCACGTATATACTTCACCTCATTTAACAAGGTTTAATGAAAGAATTAGATTAAATTCTAAACTTATAGATGACGAATTTCTTAATAAATTGCTAGAAGAGTGTGAATATTACAATAAAGGTAATCAAATAACTTTTTTCGAGATAACAACTGCTGCTGCTTTTCTAGCTTTTAGTAGGGTTAAGTCAGATTTTATTCTTCTTGAAACAGGTTTAGGAGGCCGGTTTGATGCAACAAACGTCATTAAAAAGTCGTTATGTTCAGTTTTAACACCAATCTCAATAGATCATACAAACTTACTTGGAAATTCTATAAAACAAATCACTAAAGAAAAATTGGGAATTTTTAAAGAAAATTCTATGGCGATAATTTCAAAGCAAACAGAACTAGTTAAAAAATTAATAAAAACTGAAGCTGACAAAAAAAAAGTAGTTTTGTTTCAAGAAAGTAAAGAATGGAATGTCATAGAAAAAAAATTAAAAAAAAAGGAATTTATTTTTAACTATCTAGGAAAAAAAATTAATTTTCCTATTCCAAAACTTTATGGAGACCATCAGATTGAAAATGCCAGCACTGCAATAGCAACAATATTATCTCTAAAAAATATTAATATTGATAAAAATTCTATAAGTTTAGGTGTTCTAAATGCAGAGTGGCCTGCTAGAATGCACAATCTTAATAAGGGAAAACTATCTAAAATTGTTAAAAAAAAATTTGATATTTGGCTTGATGGGGGACATAATTTTCATGCTTCTGAAATGATCTCGAAAGTTCTAGATTCCTGGGGAAGAAAGAATATTTTTTTAATTTTAGGAATGATGAATGGAAAAAACCCAGTAGAGTTTATTTCTAAACTAATAAAAAAAATTTCTGCAGTAGTTTTAATCCCGATAAGTGATCACATCTGCATAAAGCCTGAAAAAATAAAAAAAGATATAACTGAAAATTTTAAGAATAAAATTGATGTAGTTTGCCAACGTAATATTTCTGAAGCACTCTTCTATATTTCCAAAAAATATAGAGAGGGAAAGGTTTTAATTTGTGGATCTTTATATTTAGCTGGTGAAATTTTAGAAGAAGATGGATTTAAAATAAATTAAACTTGTGAATTTATCCAGTCAACTAGATCTGACTTTGGAAGCAAACCAACTTTTTGGTCTAATAATTCTCCAGATTTGAACAAAAGTAGAGTTGGTATACTTCTAATAGAGAATTTTGCAGCTAAATCTTGATTTTCATCTAGATTAACTTTAGCAACAATTATTTTATTTGAGAATTCTTCAGATAACTCTTCAAGAATTGGGGAAAGCATTTTACGGGGGCCACACCATTCTGCCCAAATATCAACAATGATAGGTAAATTAATTTTCTTTAAATTTTCATCAAAATTATTTTGATTCAATTCTTTAATTTCAGCCATCAATATCTCCTAATTAGCTAAAAAGAGTTTTTGACAATACCTCGTCAAATTTTTTTGGTTTAGCATTACAATCATTATAGTATTGATCAAGAAAATTGATATATATATTATATTGTTCTAGTTGTTTTTTTAGAAAATCACTTGTTTCGATATCTTCAAATTCCAATGAAAGATTATCTGCTTCTACTTTAGCATCCGCTATTGTGGTAAATTTTTCGTCTTTCATAGAATTTAGTCTTTCAGAAACTTTCTGATGAAAATGTTTAAAAACTTTTTTGGGAAGAAACTCTGGAAAATTTCTAAAGATATGTTTGGCTGCAAAGAATCTTAATCTTGGATCCCTAAATTTTTGAGAAAAATTCCACTTTTCCTCCCATTTCACTAAATCGAATTGATTCATTATCGATCTATCATTAAAATTTAAACTTTGAGAATAAATTGTTTGTTCTTCAAAAGGAGTTTCCTGAGATTTATTTTCCTCATAATTTTCTGCTTCTTTCAGAAGGATCCTTGAAAGATTATCTTTTAAGTCTGAATTTAATAAGGTATTTTTTCTTTTTTTTAAAACTGCTATTTCATATTCATTGTACGGTGAGCAGTTTAGAGCGTATTCAAAATTAGAAATTCCTGGTTGTTTTTTTAGTTTTATTTTTCTAAAACATTTTAATTTTTTAGTAAAATACATTTCACTTAATTCTTCAAAACTAAGCTCAATTAATTCATTAGGATCAAATTTTAAATCAAAAGCTAATAGGGTGTCATTATAAATTGGGTGGTCGACTAGATGGCTTAAAAGATAAATGTAGTGTTTTCCATAATAGTATGCATGCATTGTGAAAAAATCAGTATTCTTAATTTTTTTAGTGAGGTGTGAAACGTTTAAATTTTCTAAAAAGTTTTCATAAAGTTTGTGTGAATTATTTTTTATTATTTCTAAAACTTTTTTAGTTGCGATAATATCAGAAATGGCCTCATGTGCGTCTTGTATATGAAAATTGTTCATTGTAGATAAACTATCTAATTTATAACTAAAGTTTCCTTCTTCATTCTTATCAACATTAATTGAATTTGGGTTGAGTTTGTGAACCATACGGACTAATTCCATAAGATCGCCTCTTAAATTTCTCTGAGATGATGTAATATATGGGTATTTAAAATGTTCCCAAAGTGTTTGGCGAAGAACTTCTTCGTCAAAGTGTAAAGAATTATACCCTAAGAAAGTTGCAGGTCTATATTTGTCTAAATAATTGACAATGCTATTTACCATAGAATATGAACTGTTGTTTTCATTTAAAAGAGTAGAAATAAGTAGTTTGTTAACTACTAACCCTTGAATTGAAGGAACAATATCTGGATTTATTTTAGCCTTGATGTTTAGTCTTGATATTTCTTGAAGATTTTTATTGTAACATATAAAGCCCGCTTGTAATATCTGATCAAATCTAACTGATAATCCTGTTGTCTCAAAATCGTAAATTATAAAATACATTTTTATTTAATTTTTTTATTTAATTTTGTTAAATCTTCTGCTGCTCCAATATGGAACCATTTATTTTCATCTGTAACTCCAAAAAGTCTGCCGTTATGCATGGCTTTAAAATATATTTCTTTAAGAGAGAATTTTTTTTTATTGTAACCATCAAAAATTTTTGGATGTAACAATTGCACTCCTGAAAATGCATATTTTTTTTCAAAATTAATGTTGTTAATTTCCCCAAATTTTTTTTTTTTTTGTAAAAAATCAAAATCTCCACCACCTTTATATCCAAAGAAAGAACTTTTATCTTTTAAAATTAAAAGCACATCCATTTTTTCTTCATCCCAATTTTTATACAAATTTTTCAAGCTTGATTTTTTTTTTTCAATCCAAAATATATCTCCATTTATCACAAAAAAAGGTTCTAAATTAGTTCCTAATTTTTTTTTTTTTATTGCATTTAGAACACCACCACCAGTTTCAAGCAATTTTTTTTCTTTAATAATTTTAATTCTTGGACCAAAAATTTTGAGTGAGTTAATAATTTCTTCAGATAAATGGTGAACATTGATAATAATATCTTGAATACCTAATTTCAAAATTTTTTTTATAATGTGGTGAATGATAGGTTCCCCTTTTATTTCAACCAAAGGTTTTGGAATTCTATTAGTTATGGGTAACATTCTTTTTCCATATCCTGCAGCTAAAACCATAACTTTTTGGGGAAATGATCGCATTAGTTATTCAATAAACCTAAAGATTAACTTTTTTAAATTAGCTAAAGGCCCAAAATTAAGATTATTTTTTAACATTCTCAAAACTCTTGGCATATGTTGAAGATATTCAGTTTTTTTATCCCTACAACTAAGTCTTGAAAAAATTCCCAAAACTTTTAAATGTCTTTGTATTGCAATTATCTTGAATGAAGTATGAAATAAATCTTTTTTTATTTCAGGGAAGTTTTTTAAATAATATTTTATTAACTCACTACTCATTTTCTCGTTTGGGTCTCTTCTTGCATCTTCAAACAAAGACATTATATCATAAATACATGTCCCCAATACCGCATCTTGATAGTCAATCCACCCGCATTTTTTATAATTATAATTACTTTTAACCAAAAATAAATTATCTATATGATAATCTCTGTGAATAAAAACTTTAGGAAGACTCATTGGAATTTCTAATAAATCAAACAATATATTCTTAAATTGTTCTATATCATCATTAGTAGCTTTTTTTCTCTTTAGAGGTAAATACCAATCAAAGAATAAGACTGATTCTTGAAAAAAGAGCTCTTTATCATAAAGTTTTATTTCATTCGTTGTTTTTTTTTTATGTAAATGAATTAATGCATCAACTGCACTTTTGTAAAGTTGCATTTGGTTGGATTTAGTGAGGACTCTACTATATTTCGTTTCACCAAAGTTCTCCAAAATTAAAAAACCATTTTTAGGGGAGCTAAAATATATTTCGGGTACGGTTATACCAAGATTTTTAAACAATCTTGTTGTTAACAAAAAGGACTCAAAACTTCCATCCTTTTCATCATTATTCATCAAGATATTCCATCTTCCTTTCTGATTCAATTTGAAATACTTTCTATTAGATGCATCACCTGCTAAATATTCAATTTTTTCAAACTGGATTTTTTCTTTATTTAATTTTTCCTTTATTTTTTTCTCAAACTTCATCATTTAAAAATTTTAACTTTTTCTTACCAAAAAATTTGACATTAACAAACCTTTTGTAACATTCGTTTTCTTTAAAAAAAAATTCTATTCTATCACATGGTAAGATTTTTTGAATTTTTTCAGGCCACTCCATAATTACAATATCATTAAGAGCCAAGTCAAAATCTAATGCAAAAATTTCATTAGGGTTTCTTAATCTATATAAATCAAAGTGCCAGACGTTTCTTGATGATAGTTCGTAGAATTGAACCAAGGAAAAAGTGGGACTTAAAACTTTAATTTTTTTGTGAGAAAGAGAATTAATAAAATATCTTGCAAAAGTTGTTTTGCCAGTTCCGAGATCACCACGCAAAGAGATAAAAATTTTTTTTTTAACTTCTCCAGATAGTTTTTTTGCAAGTTTTTGTGTATGCATTAAACTAGGGAGAGAAACTTTAAACTCATCTTTCATTTTTTTAGTTTTCCAAATTTCATATACTTCTTTATTATAATGATTTTAATAACTTAAAATATGAAAAATATTCAAACAGATGTACTAATAGTTGGAGCCGGTCCTATTGGTCTCTTTTGTGTTTTTGAACTAGGTCAACTTGGAATAAAGAGTTGTTTAGTAGATTCTCTAAATGAAATTGGGGGTCAATGTTCAACTCTTTATCCAGAAAAGCCAATCTATGATATTCCTGCCTATCCACAAATTTCTGCTAAGCAATTAATTAATAAAATTAATCAACAAATAAAGCCCTTTAATCCCATTTTTCTTCTTAACCAAACTGTTGAAAATTTAAAAAAAGAAAATAATCTTTTTATTATTCAAACTTCAAAAAAAAACTTTGTTTACGCTAAATGTGTGATAGTTGCAGCTGGAAATGGAGTGTTTGGGCCTAATAAACCGCCAATCAATAATATTGAAGAGTTTGAAAATAAATCTGTTTTTTATTCGGTCACAGACAAATCAATTTTTAATAAAACAAAAGTAGTTATTGCAGGTGGAGGAGATTCAGCTGCAGATTGGGCTATAGAGTTAGCAAAAAATACCAAGCTCATTTATTTTGTTCATAGGAGAACAAAACTCAGGGCATCACCAAATAGTGTAAAAAAATTAAAAGATTTAGAAAAAAAAGGAAAAATCAAGATGATTATTCCCTACCAACTTGATTCTTTAAAAGGAAAAAATGGTTTTATGGATGAATTAATTGTTGGAGATTTAAATGGAAAAAAAATCAACCTTCAAGCTGACTATTTAATTCCTTTTTTTGGACTTTCATCAAACTTAGGTCCAATTAAAGATTGGGAACTTGAAATTGAGAAGAATGAATTGATCATAAACCAGTCCACATGTGAAACCTCTAAGAATGGAATATATGCAGTCGGGGATATTTGCCATTATCCTGGAAAATTAAAATTAATTTTAACTGGATTTTCAGAAGCAGCGATTGCTGCACATTCATGTTATAAAAAAGTTTTTCCAGATAAGGTTCTTCGTTTTGAATACTCTACAACAAAAGGTATAAATAAATTCTAAAAGATAGAAATGATTTACTCTAATATCTATACGCATCATTTTTAAATGGACCATTAGTCGGAACATTTATGTATTTCCCTTGCTTTTCTGATAGTTGGCTTAAGGTTGCACCAATTTTATCTAAATGAAGTCTAGCTACTTTTTCATCGAGTTTTTTAGGTAAAACATAAACTTTGTTTTTGTATTTTGAGCAATTTTGCCATAATTCAATCTGGGCTAATACTTGATTGCTAAAAGAGGCTGACATAACAAAACTTGGGTGACCAGTTGCACATCCCAAGTTAACTAACCTTCCTTCAGCTAAAACAATAATTTTTTTTCCATCTGGAAATTCAATCTCATCAACTTGAGGCTTAATGTTGTTCCATTTGAAATTTCTTAATGAATCAATCTGAATTTCAGAATCAAAGTGTCCTATATTACACACGATACTTCTATCTTTCATTGATCTCATATGGTCAATTGTAATTACATCAATATTTCCAGTAGCTGTTACAAATATATTAGCCTTATGAGCAGCTTTTTCCATAGTTGTAACTTCATACCCATCCATTGCTGCTTGAAGTGCACAAATTGGATCAACTTCAGTAACTAGAACTCTACATCCTGCACTTTTCAAACTTTCAGCTGAACCTTTGCCAACGTCACCGTATCCCGC
>CAYYMX010000011.1:0-18852 GCA_964473045.1 uncultured Alphaproteobacteria bacterium
GCAACATAGAGGACAAGAATCAACAGGAATAGTAACATACGAAAAAAATAACTTCTATGCTCATAGAGCTATAGGTCAGGTATCTAAAGTATTTTCTGATTCCAATATACTCAAAAATCTAAAAGGATCTTTTTCCATCGGTCATAACAGATACGGAACCACTGGCGAGTCGGCTTTAAAAAATGTTCAACCACTATTCTCAGAACTTAGCATTGGTGGTCTTGCAATAGCACATAATGGCAACTTAACAAATACAATTTTTTTAAGTGAAAAATTAATTGAATCTGGGTCAATATTTCATTCAACTTCTGATACTGAAGTTATTCTTCATCTAATTTCTACTGCAAAGGGAAATTTGTTGGACAGAATAATTTATGCATTAAAGTCAATCAGTGGTGCATATTCACTTCTAATTTTAACAAAAGAATCATTAATAGCAGCAAGAGACCCTTTTGGAATTAGACCTTTAGTTCTTGGAAAGTTAGATGAATCTTTAGTGCTGAGTTCAGAAAGTTGTGGGTTAGATATTATTGGTGCTCAATTAATAAGAGATATTGAACCCGGTGAAATTGTCATTATAAATAACAACAAAATAGAATCTATAAAGCCTTTTACCAAAACTCAATTAAGGCCGTGTTTATTCGAATATATCTATTTTTCTAGGCCTGATAGTATTTTAGAAGGTAGAAATGTTTATGAGGTTAGAAAAAATATAGGTAATCAACTTGCAAATGAAAATCTTAAGGATAAAAAAATGGTTGATCTAGTAATCCCTATTCCAGACTCAGGAAATGCTTCCGCACTTGGTTATGCAAAAAAAATAAAAAAACCATTTGAATTTGGTATAATTAGAAACCACTATACAGGAAGAACTTTTATCCAAGCAACAAATTCAATAAGACACCTGTCAGTTAAACTCAAACATAACCCAAATCTTTCATCACTTAAAAATAAAAACATTGCATTAATTGATGATTCAATAGTAAGAGGGACAACTTCCACCAAGATTGTTGAAATGCTTAAAAACTGTGGAGTTAAAAAAATTCATATGCGTATAGCAAGTCCTCCAGTAAAATTTCCATGCTTTTATGGTATTGACACACCTACGAAGGAAGAACTCTTAGCTTCAAAATTTACCTTAAACGAAATCAAAAAAATAATAGGAGTAGACAGTTTAAAGTTTGTTTCTCTTGATGGTGTATATAAGGCCTTAGGTTTTAATAATGGAAGAAATAATAAAAAACCAATGTTTACTGATCACTATTTTAGCGGGGACTATCCTACAAAACTTATAGATCAAAGTTATGGAAAAAAACCTAAACAGTTATCTCTACTAGTTGAAGCAAAATAGTTTTTTTGGTGAAATAAATGCTAAACCTGAAAAATACAAAAGGAATTATTTTTGGTTCAACTGGTTTAATTGGATCAAAACTAGCCATAGAATTAACAAAATTAGGATCAAAACTTATACTCCACGGCCAACAAAAAAAAAAATTAGTTGAGCTTGATAACAAGATAAAAAAATTAAATGCAAAACAGATTCTTCTTCAAGCAGATTTAACCAATTTAGATTTTTACAATAATTTACAAAAACTAGTTTGTTCAAGGTTTGATTCGATTGATTTTTTAATAAACCTTGTTGGAAAATTTAGTCGACTTTCTCCACTTACTCACTTTTCACAGAATGATTGGAATGAATTAATTGAATTGAATTTAAATTCATATTGGAGAACTCTTAGAGAATTAGAACCACTCCTAAAAAAATCGAAGAACCCCAAAATCATTTTCGTGACAAATTTTGAAATCTCTATGGGGAAAGCATATCACAATATTTTTAGCGTTTCAAAAGCAGCAATTCAATCAATGGCAAATACATATGCTGAGGAAAATAAAAAATTCAATATAAAAATAAAAATTATTGATTTAAAAAAAATCAATAAGGGTATGACGTCTAAAATATTAAAATTAAATGACATTTCAGAGAAAGAGCTAACGAAAATTTCCAAAAAAATAATAAATAAATCATTTAATAATCAAAATTCTCTGTATTCAAAAGTTTAATCATAAATTTGATTAGTTATACTTTTGTACCAACCCTTTGCATGGTTTGACTCTTCAAATCTATCATAGTCAGTTCCATCAATATCACTTTCTTTGCTACCTAAAGAAACTATTTTAGTACCACTAGCATTCACTCTATACCACGAAGTAATTGAGAATGCTCTATTAGCAGAAGAAAAACTATAACAGGTATTTAAAAAAACTGGGTTAAAATAATCTTTATCAAGAATTCTATTAATTAAATTTAGTGATAAAATTTTTGCTTGGCTATTTGCTGAAAACCCAGATTTAGGCATATCCCAAGCATTTATTGAGTCTCCTAAAGCATAAATATTTTTGTGATCCACCAACTCAAAGGAATTTGGGTTAACATCACACCAATCTTTCTTAACCAAATTAGACTTGAACATTATTTCTGATGCTCTTTGTTCGGGTATAATATGAATTAAATCTGCTTTAAATACTGAACCGTTATTTGTTGTAACTGATTTATTTCTTATATCAACTTTTTCGACCTTGCCGCCATTTTTTCTACTAATCCACTCAATAGATTTTTTATAATTAATATTCCATTCATTTAAAAATAGATCTTTCTTAGTAAAAGTATTCTTAGAATCAAGTAAAATTATTTTAAATCTTTTGCCTATCATTTTTAAATAATTTGCTATTAATGATGCTCTTTCATATGGAGCTGGAGGGCATCTGTATGGATATTCAGGGGCTGAAATAATAATTCTTGAATGATCCTCTAAATCACTAAGTTTTTTTGCAAAAAGCGTGAGGTCTTTATTTCCATCCCAATAATGCGGAATATAGTTACTGATTGTTTTATTATATCCTTCTATTTTGTTCCACTTGAAACCAATTCCAGGTGACAATATAAGAAAATCATATTTCAACAATTGATCATTTTCAAATTTGACTGTTTTTTTTTCAGAATCGATATAACTAACAGACTCAAAAATTATATCAAAATTTTTGTTTTCCCTCATTTTCATTAGATCAAAAGTAATGTCAGACAAATTTGTAATACCCCCGATCACATGGTTTGAAAAAGGGCAAGTTTGAATACTTCTTTTTTTTTCAATTACTGTAATATCAAATTTATTAGAAAATTTTTTAAAATACTGTAAACAAGATGCTCCTCCAAAGCCTGCACCTAGAATCACTATCTTAGGCCTATATTTTGCTCTTACTTTTTTAAAATCTAAGACCTGAGATAATGCAAGGTACGTTAATCCTAAACCAATTCTTTTTAAAAAATCTCTCTTACTTGTTAATTTTTTCACTGTAAATAAAGTCAGCCATTTTTTTTATATCATCATCACCTAAAGCTCTTGAAATTATAGACATAACAGAATTTTTTTTACTTCTTTTGTATTCTTTCATTTTTAATTCAAACATCAATCTTCCAGTCTTTTTTAATGACTTAAAATATCTGTTTCCTTCATAATTTTGTCCATGGCAGCTTTTACAATTTTCCAAAATAATGTAGGTTTCTATTTCATTTGCTTGAATCGTTTTAAAAAAACAAAAAAAAAAGACTACAATTAATTTAATTTTTCCCATATGGATTAGGTGTTTTCTTAAATATAACCTTTAAAGGCAAACCATTCATCTCAAATCTTTTTTTTAATCTGTTTATCAAGTATTTTTTATAATGCTCCGGGATAGAACTTGGATAATTACTAAAAATATTAAATTTAGGTGGAGCAACATTTATTTGTACAATGTATTTCAATTTCAATAATTTTCCATTTCTTAATGGAGGAGGTTTTTCTTTTATCACCTTTTCTAACCAAGAATTAAGTAAACTAGTACTAATTTTTTTTTTCCAAATACTAAATTGGGAAATAATTCCTTTTGCCAGATTGGTTAATCCCTGCTTTTTTAAAGCCGAAATAAAGTGAATTGGTAAATTTTTAACCTGTGGATTCAATTCATAGATCTTTTGAATTATAGCCTCTTTAGGATAGTTTTTGTATGAATCAATTTTGTTTATTACCAGTATCATACATCGATTTTCACCATAAACTAAGTCAATTATTTTTGAGTGAATTCTTTCATAATAATCGTTAATATCCATTATAATCAACATAAACTGACATAAACGAATTTTTCTTGCGGTTTCATTTAATGCTAGTTTATTTATTCCTGATTTATTCTTAGATGATTTACTAAATCCTGCTGTATCAAAGACCTTGAAACTCAAATTTTTAAAATTTATATTAGTTTCAATGGGGTCTCTAGTTAATCTAGGGTTATTTCCAGTTAGTGCCAAAACTCTACCTGTTAGGGCATTAAAAATTGTCGATTTACCAGAATTAGTTTTACCAACTATTGCAAGAGTGTGTTTTTTGTTAGAAAGTTCAACCTTACTAACATTTGATAAATTTTTATTTATTTCAAGTTTAAGTTGACCTATCCCCTGATTGTGAGAAGCAGAAACAATAATGGGTTCACCCAAACCAAAATTTTCACACTCATCAACCGTATCTTCATTAATTCTACCTTCAGCTTTATTAATTACTAAAATAACCTTTTTGTTTAATTTTCTTATTCTTTTTATTATTGTTTGATCATCAATTGTTACATTTTCTTTTCCATCAAAAACTATTAATATGATTTCAAATTCTTTTAACCTTCCAAAGGTATTTTTCTGAACCAGTTCTTCTAATTTGTCTTCTGGTTTTTTTAAACCGGCAGAATCATAAAGTATATAAGATCTTTCTAAAAAATCGACTCTTTGACCTATTAAATCTCTAGTTAATCCTTCATAGTTATCTACAATAGCAATTTTTTTTTCCACTATTGCATTGAATAAGGAAGACTTACCTACATTTGGTTTCCCTATAATTATGACCTTATTAAACATTTTATTCAAAAATAAAAACTGAACCCTCTTTAGAAATTAAAAAAATCTTTTCTCCAACTTGCATAGGACTCATCGCAAAACTTTCATTAAAATTTATACTACTAATAATTCTTCCTGTGTAGGGAGACAAAGATAATAATGTTCCTTGCGAACTAGCCAGTATAATTTTGTGTGAAGATAATAAAGGACCGTACCAAATTATTTCTTCATCATTTTTAATCAATCTTAATTGCACAGCCCACAAAAGATTTCCATTTGATTTTTCAAGGCAAAGAAGTCTCCCAGTTATATCAAGCACATAGATAATATTGCCGGAGATAGCAAATGGGTTTATTGAAGAAAAATTTAAACTCCAAATTTTTTTACCATCCCTAACATCATAAACATTAAATTTGTCAGAAAAAGTTGGAACAAAAACTTTTCCATCAAAAATTGTGGAAGGTGATTGTATATCACTTACAATATTTCTATTAAAAAAGTTTCCAGAATTTATGTTATCAAACCACAATAACCCACCATCATTTATATTTAAAGCATATACTTCACCAGACGAGTAGGTTACAACAACAACATTTTCATCAATGACTGGTTTAGAACCACCAATTATAGAAACTTCCTCAAGGTTGCCCATATGTGACCAAATTTCATCTCCCAAATCAAGATCTAAAACAAAAAGTTGATTGTCATCGGAGACCACAAATATTTTTTTTTTATGTATTGTTGGAGGTCTGGAAAACTGAACTAACAAATCTTTCGACCATCTTATTTTCCCATCTTTTATCCTGAGAGAATAAACATTGCCCAATCCAGTTGTAATGACAAGTTCATTATTAGTCATTGCTAGTCCACCAGCGAATCCTAACTTTTCTTTTTTTTCTCTTTTCAGACCTATCTTCCAATTCACTTTTCCAGTTTTCAAACTTTTAGAGAGAACATTAAAATTGTTGTCAATATAGTAAATTGTTTCCTTACTAATCAGAGGTGAAACTGTATGTTGAAATTTATCAAAACTTATTTCTCCTAAACTTATTTTAGATGAAAATTTTATTTTTTTTTTGCTCTGGAAATGAAATAAATGATTTCTTGTGTTTTGATGTTGCTGTGGCCAAGAGTCAACAAATTTAGGTTCAACAAGAACAATTTTTTCTTTAGCTTTAATAATTGTTTTTTCTTCTAACTTAAAAACATTCTCTCTTTTACCAGGCAATTTCGTTTCATCTTCCTCAAAATAAGCACAGGAATTTAGAATCAAAGAAATATATAAAACAAATACTAATTTAAAAAAGGTCAAATTATTTTCCTTTTAAAAAATCGAGCATACTTTTTGATCTCGCAGATAAAGCTGAAGGAGTATTTTGTATTTCTAAAATTTTTTTAAAGATCTCTTTCGCTCTATCTATTTCATTCTTTTTTAAATAAATAAACGCTTTTAATTCTAGTGCAGATGATTTCCATATTTGGCTAGACTCAAGCGGGGATATTTTTTCAAGAAGAAACTTGGGATCCTTATTATCTAATGAATTAAGTACAAATAGAATGGTTGCAATATCTCTAAATGATTGGTCAACAGCATTTTTTTCCAAATCCAAATAAATTTCAAGACCTTCATCAAGTTTTCCGTTATCGATAAGAAGTGAAGCTTTCTTTAATTTTGCCATTGTAACATAACCATCTGAACCTTTATCAACTATGCGATCAAGTGCAACAAGTGCAGCTCCAATATCTTCTTCCTTAGAAAGTTCTACCGCAGCAGTAAAATCATCCCCAAGTTGTTGTCTAACTTTTTCTGAGTAATCATCCCAGAAAACATAACCACTAATGGAAAAAACTATCCCTAGCGACAGGCTCAAAATATAAGGCAAAAATTTTCTCCAAAGAGTAATATTTCTCTCTTGCTTTAAATCTTCGTCAACTTCTCTAATAAATTCATCAGTCATTTTTTTGTGTAATTAAATAAAAAAATCAAATATCATATATATTGTGTATTTATATTAGATCAAAAAAAAAATTCAATTTTTATCTGCATGAATAAATTTAATCGTAAAGATCAAGTAAGTTTTAGAAAAGAAGAAATAAACCAAATCATGGAGATATATTCAAAAAAAATCTCAATAGGTGAATGGAAAGACTATTCTATAACCTTTAGAAATGATCATGCAGTTTTTTCTATACATAAATCCTATAAGCTTGAGCCAACATTTCAAATAAAGAAGAATCTTTACAGAAAAAAAAATTTTACTCTTACTTCTCACAATAATATTATAAAAACATCTAATAGTTTAACAAATTTAATAAGTTATTTAAAAAAACCGACTCTAAAATTAGTCAAATGATTTTTTTAATCCAGAACTGTAGCTTCTATTCTTAGATTTTCTTATTCTTTGGTAACCCATTACTCCATCAAAAAAAAAATCTTTTTGGCCAGAAGACCAAATTATTTCTAGATTACCATCAATAGATTTCCAACTCCCTGTTTCACCATTCCCATAATTAGAGTTTGCAGAACCATTCTCAGAAATAAAAATACTGAATTCTGATTGCCATTGGTCATGGGCAATCCAATGTCCTACCCATTTATTCTTAGCAAGAGCATTATTTGAAAAAACAAAAAACAAAAAAACAGCTAATTTTTTCATTTCTTTCTTCTTTCTAACAATATTAAAATTTCTTCTTTTTTTTTATCTTCATAGTAAGACCAATTCTCAATCTCCTGTGCTGAACGAAAACAACCCATGCAAAGGTTATTTTTGGGGTCTATTTCACAAACACCAATACATGGGGAAAGAATTTTACTCATAAAAAACTATTTTTTATTCCATCTATTATGTATTGAATTGATATAGCACCTAAAATCAATCCAAATAATTTGTGTATTATTTTTAGAAATATCCTATTCAATTTATTAAATATTATGTTAGAAAATAATAGAATCAACGATGAAAAAAATAAAATTAAGATTATGGGAAAAATTTGTTCATAAAACCCTATGAAACTATATGTAAAGTTTTTAGAAATAAGAATTGATAATGTAATTGCAGATGGGCCAGCAATTAAAGGTATAGACATCGGGAAAACTGCTAAACTTTCTATTTCATTGTCATTAGATAAATCAGTAGCTAAATTTTTTTTTCTCTGAACACGTTTTTCAAAAACCATCTCAAATGAAATAAAAAGTAAAAACAAACCTCCAACTATTTGAAATGACTCAATAGAAATACCCATAAAAATCAAAAAATTATTTCCGACAAAAGAAAAAAATGCTAAGACACTTGAAGAGATAATAAAAACAAGAATTGCCAACCTAAATATTTTTTTTGGTTTGTAGTTAGCGGTTAAAACTGCAAAAATAGGTATCAATGATACTGGGTCAATAGCCACAAAGGCTTTTAAAAGATTTTGTAAAAAAATTTCATGCATAATAAACAAGAATTTCTAATTTGTTCATTTTATAAGTTTATAAACATTCAAAAACCTACACAATTAAAAAAAAAATTGTTTGAATGTTTAAAAATTAATAATGTTAAGGGCACTATTCTTATTGGAAAAGAAGGGGTTAATGGATCAGTTTCATTAAAAAAAAAATTTTTAGAACAATTCAAGAATTTAATTAACAAGTCTTTTTCAACTTTTTTTTGGTTCAAAGTTCAAAAACACAAATCTCATGTTTTCCTCAGACTAAAAATAAAAATTAAAAATGAAATAGTAAAATTAGGACAAAAAGAAATTTCACCTCCGAATTTTACCGGAAAATATATTAAACCTGAAGATTGGGATAAATTGACTGAACAAAAAGATGTTGTAATTGTTGATACAAGAAATATTTATGAATCAAAAATTGGAACATTTAAAGACTCACTTAAACCTAATACTAATAATTTTACCGAATTTCCAGAATGGATTAAAAAAAACAAATCTCTTTTAAAAAATAGAAAAGTAGCAATGTTTTGTACAGGCGGTATTAGATGTGAAAAAGCCACTACTTTTCTTCTAAAAAATGGTTTTAAAAATGTTTGTCAACTTGAAGGAGGAATAATTAATTACTTCGAAAAAACAAAAAACAATAACAAAAAATGGAGTGGTGAGTGTTTTGTTTTTGATGAAAGAGTTACCATAAATGAAAATCTTGACAAAGGAATCTTTTCTCAATGCTTTGCTTGCAGATCAGCAATTACATTAGATGATATGGAGTCAAAGTCATATATTGAGGGAATCTCTTGTCCTCATTGTTTTTCTAACACATCAACAAAACAAAAAGAAAGTTTTTCCGAAAGACAAAAACAGGTAAATATAGCAAAAATAAAAGGTATCAAACACTTAGGAAGTTAATCATTACCAATTCTAGGTATTGAAAACTTGCGCATCTTTTCTATCAAAGTTGTTCTGTTAATTTTCAAACTTCTCGATGCCTTTGTCACTGACCCACCATTTTTTTTTAGAGCCCCCTCAATAAGAATATACTCAATCTCACTTAAATGCCTTCGTAAATCAATTTTTTCTAAAAAATCAAACCACTTCTTGTAGTGACTTGGATGAGGCGTTGAATGTTCAGTAGAACTTTCTAAATTATCTGCATCCGACAATTCTGAAGTCATTTCCCAAAGAATATTTTTTTCCTCATTACTATCTGGCAAATTAATTTTTATCAAATTTTCCTTAACATTTTTTGAATTTATTTTTTGATTCGGAAAAATTATAGAAGCTCTTTCCAATACATTTTTTAATTCTCTAACATTACCAGGCCAAACATATTCCATTAAAGCTAACAATGCCGACTCTCCAAAACTGGGAGTATCAGAACCACTATTCTTTATTTCATCTAGAATGTGATTAACCAATTCAGGAATATCATCTTTTCTCTCTGACAGTGAAGGTATTTCAATAGGAAAGACATTTATTCTGTAAAATAAATCCGCTCTAAATAAGCCCTCATCTATTTTTTTTTCTATATTCTGATGTGTTGCACAAACTAGTCTCAAATCAAGCTCAATTTCTTTCTTCCCTCCTACTCTTTGAATACTTCTTGTTTCAATAGCTCTTAAAAGTTTTGCTTGTAGTTGCATAGGCATATCACCTATCTCATCTAAGAATAAAGTACCATTGCTTGAAGCTTCAAATCTACCTTCTCTCATTGAATCAGCTCCAGTGAATGCACCTTTCTCATGTCCAAAAAGTTCTGATTCTAAAAGTTCTGAAGGAATAGCGGCACAATTTACATTAATTAATTCACCACCTCTTTGTGACTGATTATGAATTGCTCTAGCAACAACATCTTTCCCGCAACCTGTCTCACCTCTTAAAAGTACTGTTGAATTAGATTTAGAAACCATTTCAACAAGCTTTTTTAAATTTTTGGTTGCTTCGCAATTACCTTTAATAATTTCATTCATAAAAACATCTAAATATAAAAGAAATAATGTCAGAAAAATGACAATTCTCAAAATTAAAAAAAAAAATTAAAAAAAAAAAATTATAAATACCTGATTTAATTGATAAATAAAAAAAAAATATTAAAAAAAAGAATTTGGTAAGGTTCTTGCTTCTTGGATAAAAAACATTTAAAGGTTTCAAAAAAATGAGCGAAATATTAATAGTAGATGATTTTTTAGACAATATTAATGAGATACAAAAGTTTTTTGAAAGTAAAAGTCTTATTTGTAAAGTCTTAACACTTTCCGAAGCAAATAAAACCAGTAGCCCAAAATCTATTTTAATTTGCTCACAAAAATTGCAAGAGAAACTTGGAGAGCAAGCAGATCTTCTAAACATATCTAGAAATATTGGAAGTACTAATTTATTAGTTTTAAACTGTTCTTCTGAAAACTTGTACAAAATTGATACCGAACTTGGAGGTGCTTTTACAACAATTACTTACAATGAAATGGATGAAGTAGTTAGAGAAATTATTTTTCAGATTATTTCATCAGAGAAATACAGTTTTTCAGACAAAAAAACTCATGCATTAATTGCAATGGCTAAGAAAGTAGCAAAGACTGATGTTACAGTATTTATTCACGGTCCAACAGGAACTGGAAAAGAGGTTATTTCGAATTTCATTCATGAGAGTTCAGATAGATCAGAAAAACCATTTGTAGCTATTAACTGTGCAGCAATACCTGAAAATATGCTTGAGGCTATGTTATTTGGGCATGAAAAAGGAGCGTTCACTGGTGCTTCTTCAGCAAATAAAGGAATTTTTAGAGCTGCAGACACTGGAACATTATTATTAGATGAAATTTCTGAAATGCCTTTATCGCTTCAGTCAAAACTTCTAAGAGTTCTTCAAGAAAAAAAGGTTACTCCTATAGGAGGTCAAAGAGATATTGATGTCGATGTGAGGGTAATTGCAACAACAAACAGGGATATGGTTGAAGAAGTAGTTTCTAAAAAATTTAGAGAGGATCTATACTATAGACTTAATGTATTCCCTATTGAAACATCAAATTTATCAGAAAGAACTGATGATATTATCCCAATAAGCGTCTCATTACTCAAACGACATGCTCAAAAAAATAATATTCCGTTTATTACAAAAGAAGCTAAAGATATTTTAGTAAAACATAGTTGGCCAGGGAATGTTCGAGAACTCGAGAATGTTCTTCAAAGAGCAATTGTTTTGTGTGAAGACAATCAAATACAGTCAAAAGATATTTTAATAGATCATTCTATAAAAGAAAAATTTTATAACAATCTAAGTTCTGGAACTGAAAATAGTCAGAAAGTTTTACAGGCTTAATTTAGGAGAAAAAAATGAAACCAACAACTACAGTTTTAAAACCCTCAACAATGGCTAAAGTTGATAATAATCAAGAACAAATAAAAAACATTCAGCAAGATGTTGCTCAATTGACACCTACAATCTCACAACCAGATAAAAATATTAGTTTTCTTGAAAATATTAAAGATGCAATTGATTCTGTTTCTGCAGACCAATTAAAAAGTGCTGAACTAACTAAAAATTTTGAATTAGGTTTAGAAAATGATTTAACAAAAGTTATGATTCAGCAACAAATGGCAAGTATAGGTTTCCAAATGACACTAAACGTTAGAAACAAAGTTTTAAGTGCATATAAAGATATTATGAACATGCCTGTATAATTTAAAAAACTTAAAGGAAAAAAAATGGCAGAACAAACTCAAACATCAGAATTAGCAAGTACAAATTTGACCAACACTGGAATAGTTTCAACGCTAACAAATTCATTAGAAAAACTTAAAAAGTATTCTAACGAACCTGCAGTTCAAAGATCTATCCCAGTTATGATCACTTTATTTGTAATTTTTCTTGGCTTAGTATTTTTTATCACATTCAGAGAACCACCTAGAACAACATTATTTTCATCTTTACCAGAACACGAAAAATCAAGAGTAATTGATGTACTAAGAACAAATGGAATAGATGTTTCAATTGATTCAGCTACTGGAGAAATCTTAGTGCCATCGCCAGAATATTACGAAGCTAAAATGAAATTAGCTGCCGAAGGATTGCCAAGTTCTGTACCTCAAGGTTACGACCTTCTAGAAAAAATTCCTATGGGGACGAGCAGATCCGTTGAATTCATGAAAATGAAACAAACTCAGGAAATAGAATTAGCCCGCTCTATTAACGAGATTGCTCATATTATTGGAGCCAGAGTTCATTTGGCTATTCCAGAAAAATCTGTATTTGTCAGAGATTCTGCTTCTCCTACAGCCTCAGTTTTTATAAAAATTGCAGATGGAAGAGCTTTAAATAGAGAGCAGGTTAGATCAATTGTTCATATTGTTTCTTCTTCTATTCCCAACATGTCGTCTGACAATGTTACAGTGGTTGATCAGTATGGTGCACTATTATCAAAACCAGAAGATGATCCACATATTGCACTCACTGAAAAACAATTATCACATAGAATTAAAATTGAAAATTTGTATAGAGAAAGGATTCTCTCGCTAGTCTCTCCTATTGTTGGTCCAGGAAATCTGACAGCACAAGTTAATGTTGACATGGACTACACTAACACTCAAACAACTGAAGAAACTTTTGACCCTGAATCAATTTCAACAAGAAGTGAACAAAATAGTCAAGATGAATCAACTGACAGACCTGCAAGGGGTATCCCAGGCGCTGTTGCAAACCAAGCACCTTTGGCAGCAGATTTACAAGCAGACACACCTGAAACTGGTGAACCTCAAGAATTTAAACAAAGATCATCAAGTAATGTAAAAAACTATGAAGTAAGTAAAAAACTCAGTACCATCATTGGACAAATTGGAAAGATCAAGAAGGTAAAAACTGCTGTACTAGTCAAAAATAAAATAGTTGAAACTCCAGAAGGTACCATTACAGAACCTTTAAGCGATGAAGATAAGGAAAAAATTTCCTCACTTGTAAAAGAAGCCGTGGGATTTAATGGTGATCGAGGAGATACAATAGTAGTAACAAGTGGTGATTTTATCGAAGAACTAAATATAATTTCTACAAAATGGTATGAAGAATCGTGGTTTCAAAATATTGTAGGTCAAATGTCCACTGTGCTGATACTAGCTATCGTTACATTTGGTGCATTGAAGCCACTTCTGAATAGAATCTTAGTACCTACAGGTGGAATTTCTGGCGCTCCTGGGATGTCAGAGTCTGATCTGGATGCTGAAGCAGAAGAAAGCGAAGTTGAAGTTCAGGAGGGTGAATCTTTAGAGGACATAAAAGCAAAGTTAAAACCTAAAAAGACAGCTATTTCAGCTGAAATGCTTGATACTGCCAACACTTACGATGATAAAGTTGCAGTGATTAGAATGATAGTTGGAGATGAATCTGGTAAGGTTTCAAATGTGTTTAGACAATTAATGAAAAAAGATGCACAATAAGAAATAGAGTGGAGTTTTTTTTATGGCTGAAAAGAAAAAAGAAGAAGATTCTCAAGAAGAAGAGAAGTCTCAATACGAACAATTAACAAGCACACAAAAATGTGCGATTTTAATGATGTTACTAGGTGAAGATGAAGCATCAGAAATTCTAAAAAACTTAGGTCCTAAGGAAGTACAACAGCTTGGAAAAGAAATGTACAATGTTGCAGGGCTTGACCAGGATACAGTCAATAAAGTTTTAGATGAATTTCTAGCTATTATAAAAACTCAAACAGACCTAGGTATGGGCTCTTCAAATTACATCAAAAATGTGATGACCAAAGCACTAGGTGAAAATAAAGCCCAATCAGTTTTAGGTAGAATCACTCCAACTGAAAGTGATAAACCTATTGAAATTCTCGATTGGATGGATGCAAGATCTTGTGCAGAACTAATTTCTGACGAACATCCTCAAATTAGAGCTCTAATCATTTCTTACCTTGAACCGGGAGTTGCTGCAGATGTTCTAGTTCTTCTACCAGAAGACGCTCAGGCAGATATAATTCATAGGATAGCGACACTTGAAACCGTCCAACCTGATGCTTTAGCAGAACTGGAAAGAGTTATGCAATTAAAATTTAAAACTAACACTTCATTAAGAGCATCATCCGTTGGTGGTATTAAAGCTGCAGCTCAAATAATGAACTTTACAAAACAAAATATGGAACAAAGAGTTATGAAATCTCTTGGAGACAAAGATAGACATCTGGCAAAAGAAATACAAGAAAGTATGTTCACATTTGATACACTGATTTTAATGGATGATAGAAGTATGCAGACTCTCTTAAGAAACGTGGATCAAGAAATACTTATAATTGCGCTAAAAGGTTCAGAAGATGAACTTAAAGATAAGATTTTTTCATGCATGTCTCAAAGAGCCTCTGCAAACATTAGAGATGAAATGGAAGTGCTAGGGCCGGTAAGACTTACAGAAGTTCAAGATGCGCAAAAGGCAGTCATCAATGTTGCAAGAACAATGTCAGATGAAGGAACAATAGTACTAGCTGGTAGAGGTGGAGATGACTTCGTATGATGACACAAACAAATCAGAAAATAAAAAAGTCTGAAGAAGTAGATGATGTAGGTGAAACAGAAGCATTAAAAACAGATGAGATTCTAAGTATATTAAGTAAAACAAGTTTTGATTTTCAAAAAGAATCTGAAATTTCATCAAAAGCTTCCATTCCATTTATAAAAAAAACTTTAAAAGAAGTTGCAGAAAAAACATTAGCAAATAGTCAAGAGTCGGAGCATTCTCCTGAAAAAGATGAAAATGTTTCCGTGGAAAAATCGCAAGACCAAGATATTGATTTAGAGCAACAGGAAAAAACTGTTGAAGAAAAAAAATACACAGATATTGAAGCTAAAAAAATGGCAAATGACTACGCAAAAATTTATTACAATAAAGGGTATCAACTTGGAATAAAAAAAATCAAGGAAGAGCTAGCTAAAGGTGACAAAGCACTTGCTATAGTATTGAAAAATACTACTGATAGTCTTTTTTTTACTGGACCCGAATTTTCAAAAAAAATCAATGGGTCTCTTAATGTTTTAATCTCAAAAACCTGTAAAGAAATCCTTGGACATGAAATAGACAATAAAACTGAATTGTTTCTTAAAAGAATCCAAGAACTTTCCGATTCACTGACAAATTCTTTCAAAAAGGCGAAGGTCTTTCTTAATAAAAATGATTTTGAATCAATAAAGAAATTTTTGAATGAAAATAAAATAGATCTTAATCAGGAATTTTTGATTGATGAAACTTTAGAAAGAGGTGATCTTAAAATCAAATCTGGTTCGATAGAAATTGATGATATTGTTTCAAATAAAATGAAGTTTCCATCAGAAGAAAACTTAGAAAATGAAATGAACAAACTACAACAAGAAAATAAAATATTAGCTGAAAATAATAAAATAGAAAAAAACCAAAAAAGTCCTAGATAAAATTAAGATGAGTATATTAGCCAACCAAGCATTAAAATATATTTCAAACATCAAAGTTCAAAAAAACTCTATTTTTAAGAGTAAAATCTCAAAATTTGATGGAAAAATAGTTGAATGTGATTCTTTTCCATCTCCAATTGGAACAGTTTGCAAGTTGGAATGTGATGACAAAAATTATGTTACTGGTGAAATAATTGGATTTAGAGAGAATAAAAACCTAATCGCAATTCATGATTTTAATGCAAACATAGTATCAGGTTCAACTATTGAGGTATTAAGTACCTCAACTAACATTTCTGTTGGTGACAATATTCTCGGCAGAGTTATTGATGCCTTTGGAAATCCAATAGACGATAGTCCTACCAAACTAACTCTTAATGATCTTTGGCCAATGAACGGAAAACCAATTAATCCAATGAAAAGAAAACCAATCAATGAAAAGCTTGATGTAGGTATTAGAGCTATAAACTCTCTTTTTACAGTTGGGAGAGGACAAAGGTTAGGTATAATTGCTGGATCAGGTGTAGGAAAATCAATACTTCTAGGAATGATGACTAAATTTACTGAAGCAGACATCGTAATTGTAGCTTTAATTGGAGAAAGAGGTAGAGAACTTGGAAATTTCGTCTCAGAAATTTTAAGTAATGAAACAAAAAAAAGAACTTGCATAGTTGCTGTACCTGCAGATAAATCTCCTTTATTAAGAATCAAAGGTGCAGAAAGAGCTACTGCAATTTCTGAATACTTTAGATCAAAAGGCAAAAATGTCTTGCTAATTATGGATTCTTTAACAAGAATAGCACACGCCAAAAGAGAAGTTGGACTTGCATTAGGAGAACAACCAACTTCAAAAGGGTATCCTCCATCAGTTATTTCAATGATTCCAAATTTAATTGAAAGAACTGGCTCAGGTGAAAAAAAAGAAGGATCTATAACAAGTTTCTATACTATTTTAGCTGATTCTGATGACACGAATGATCCAGTTGTTGATACAGCTCGCGCTATCCTAGATGGCCACATTGTATTGTCTAGAGACTTTGCTCAACTTGGAATCTACCCAGCAATTGATCTTAATCACTCTCTTAGTAGAGTTATGAATTCAATTGTTTCTGAAAATCATCTAGAAAGATCAGAATTTGTAAAAAAAATGTACTCCATATATCAGGAAAATAAAGATCTAGTGCTTATGGGTGGGTACACCCAAGGACAAAATAATGAAATTGACAAAGCAATAGAAAGTTGGCCTAAAATTTGCGAGTTAATTAAACAAAACTTCAAAGAACGTTCAAACTTTGATGAAAGCGTTAAAAAATTAGAATCAATTAATTAAGAATGAAAAAAAAAAGATACGATTTATTACTTCTTTTAAAAAAAATTAAAAAAGGTAAATTTACTTCAATTCTAAGTGCATTGAATTCAGAGAAAAGTAAAATTGACAATGTCAATGATAGCCTAAAAAAAATGCTGAGTTCATCTTCTTTTTCAGAAGGTGAGGTTTTTTCAAGCGCATCAATGCAACAGATCTCAAATTTTAGAAAAAATATTGCTGAAAAAATGGAAATTTCAAGAAACAGAAAAAACCATTTATCCAAGGAGATTAAAAACAATCTGAATCAGATTAACATAATCAATAAACAAAAAGATGTTATAGAAAACAAAAAACGTCAAATAACTACTTTTGAAAACAATATCAGAGATTTAAAAAATGATCTGAACTTCAAAAGAAAAACTCTCTAAATAATAACCAGTGGCATCAGATTTGCACTATTTAGTAAACAAAAGTTAAGGTTTAACAATGGTTGCAGTAGGAAACAATAAAAACTTCAGTGAAAGCCCTGAAATACTCGGTATTAAAAAATCATCAAATAGTTTAGATGATCTTTTTGCCGAGCTCTTCTCATTGGTTAATATGGATAGTTTGGAAGACAAAAACATTCAAAAAAATCAAAACCCTATTCTTTTAGAAGATAAAAATCTTGGGAAGAATTTAGAGAATATTGGAGTGAATTTAGAGAATATTGGAGTGAATTTAGAGAATATTGGTGAGAATATTGGTGAAAAAAAAAATAACTCTTTTGAATTAACAAAATCACTAGCAGAAATTTTCTACAAAGAAATTGGAATAGTAGATACCGATGAAAATGAAAAAGTTATACTTGAAGAAGTTGATCAAAAAAATAATTTCTTTAATCCAAGTTCTAACCATCAGGAAATTAAGGGAAACAACCTTAAACTTGAATTAAATAATACAGGAATTAAGATGGCTAACTTAGAATTTGGAGAAAACTCTTCTGGGAAAGATTTTTTGAAAAATAAACCTCAGGAAAATAAATTAATTTTTAAATCTAAAAATCCTAAGAATAGTACTGATGATTATATGAATTTAAAAAAAAATAATTTAGAAAAAGATCATAAGATAAAAATAAAAATTAAGAATATTAAAAAAAACCCACAAAACAAAGTTAAAAACATCAACCAGATGAATTTGGTAATCGAAAAAAGATTGGCAAAAGAGTCCCCAAAAAAAGTTATAGGCACTGGTAATATTGACGAGGCCTCTACGGCATCAGCTAAAAATGCAATGGTAGAAAAGAAAATACTGAAAAAAAATAAACAAGTGCATAAAAAGATAGAAAATTTTGGTAATGAAAAACCTAAAAAAATAAATAACCCATTAATTATAAAAAACAACTTTACAACCAAGACTAGCAATATAAAAAACCCAACCAAAGATCTATCAGAAAGTTTGAGAAATTTAACAACAGATAAGAATGGATCTAAAATATCTAAAAATAATTTTAGTTCGCAATCTAGTTTTGATACTCAAAATACTCTCGATTTGATGGAGAGTAGTTGGGGAGAAAAATTTGCTAAAATTATAAAGAATAGTTTAAACAATCAAGTTAAAAGAATTAATTTCAAACTAAATCCCAAAAATTTAGGTAAATTATCAGTTGAAATATCTGTGAAGGGTGGTTCAACACAAATTCAATTTAATGCTGAAAACCAAGAAGCAGCTAATTTATTAAATGAAAACTTAGGTAAAATTTCTGAGTTAATTGAAGATAAAGACAGTAAATTTAATAACCAAT
>CAYYMX010000011.1:18888-26507 GCA_964473045.1 uncultured Alphaproteobacteria bacterium
AAAACTTATCACAACAGCAAGAAAGAAAGAAAGAAGAAAACTTTAACAAATCAATTGTAGGCAAAAAGGTCTCGAGTAATAAACAATCTCAAAATAAAAATAATCACAACATTGATGTTCAAGCATAATGTATTAAAATATAAATTAAGGAGTAAGAATGGCTGAAGAAAACAAACAAGAAGACGAAGAAAAGAAAAGTCCCTTAAAAATTATTTTAATGGTAGTGGGTGGAGTTACCCTCCTGGGGATTGGCCTTGGTCTAGGCATGTTTATGGGTGGAAATGGTTCCGATCCTTCCAATGAGATTTCCCAGATAATTGAAAAAAAGGAAAACCCTGAAGCTACAAAAGAGGAAGATGAAGAATCTGCAGAAGAAGAAATAGCAGAAGATTGTAAAGAAGAAGAAAAGGATGCTGAAGGTAATTGTCCAATTGGACCAAAAAAAGTACCAAAAATTACACCTGAAGAAGAAATTTTTGCAACAACATATTACGAATTTCCAGGAAACTTTACTACAAATCTAAAAGGATCAAAGAATTTTCTGCAAATATCTGTAGGAGTTTCAACTCAATATGATGATACTGTTATGGCAAATGTAGATAGCCATCAACTAGCCTTAAGATCTGAAATCTTAACAATTATGTCTGAATTTTCTACAGATGATATAGCAGGCAGGGTAGGAAAACAAAAGCTCGCTAATGCTCTAAAAGATGGAATAAATAATGTCTTAGAAAAAGCTGAAGGGTTTGGAGGTGTCGAGCATGTACATTTTACATCTTTTGTACTACAATAGGTCAAATTATGGCTGAACCATCAAGAAAATTATCAAGTGAAGAAGTATCTGCCCTTATGGACGGATTGAAGTCCGGTGATTTAAGTGCTTCAACTTCCGTAAAAGATGGGGATTCGGTTGATGTCAAAACATTCCGTTTTGGTTCAGATGACTTGTCATTGCTTGGTGATTACTACGCACTCAGATTAATAAATGAAAGATTTGCTAGAATGGTAAGAGGAGTTTTTTTACCTCTTTTAAGAGTCCAGCCAAGAATCAGTTCATTCCCACCAGAAGTTAAATCTTATGAAGAATATAGTTCAGGTCTTGACGCTTTCATGAGTTTGACTAACAGCAGAATTGATGAATTAAGAGGATCAATGCTAACTGTTATGCCACCAAATTTTATTAGTTTATGCTGTAGTAGCAGATATGGAGGAACCCTAGAAGTAGCGGAAAATTTACGAACCGAATTTACAGCTACAGAGGAAAAAATTATTGAAGTTATAAATCATGGAATCTCAGAAACACTTCAATTAGCTTGGAAAGACTTAACCCCTATAAATATTAACTTCCATAGTAGAGAGCAAAACCCTCAATTTGCTGCTTTTGTAGAGTCTACAGATTTAGTAATAGTTTGTTCATTTGTTATGCAGCTACCAAAAGTAGATTCCATGTCATTTGATGTGGTTTACCCATTGCAAACCTTAAAACCAGTTTCTTCTCTTTTAAGATCAAGAGTTCAGTCTGATGAGGTTCAGTCTGATGTTTCGTGGAAAGATAAATTAGAAAGAGCTGTACTAGAAATTCCATTAAGAATAGAAAGCAAGCTAGCAGAACCAGTAGTGTCTATGTCAAAACTACTTAGACTAAAATCTGGTGATACAATGAACATTAATGTTGAAGATACAGTAGATTTCTACGTAGAAGATCAAAAATATTTTAAAGCTGAAATGGGAGAAGTAAGAGGAAATGCAGCAGTAAATTTAACAAAAAGATTAAATTAAGGAGAAAAAAATGAATGCAGAAATAGCAGAAAAAGAAAACCAAGCAGAGGAAACAAAAAAAGACGAGGGTACACCTCCTCCTCAGCCAGAAGCCAAGGGTGAAACCCAAACTTCCGAATCAAAAGGTGAGAAGAAAAAGGTTAATCCAGGTTCCGCTGCCGTAAATAACCTTAGAGTACTAGAAAATATTGAAGTAAAACTTACTGTTGAAGTTGGAAATACAGAAATAAAAATTAAAGATCTCTTAAGACTTAATGAAGGTTCAGTTGTTGAATTAGATAGACTTGCAGGAGAACCTCTAGATATTTTAGCAAACGGTACTCAAATAGCTAAGGGAGAGGTCGTAATGGTTGGCGAAAGATTTGGTATAAGATTTACAGAAGTATCGGATCCAGAAGAATTGGTTCAGAATCTATAATTGCCAAAATTTTGACGTTAACTATTTATTTTTCTTTTTCTCCTTATAAATCAAATACTTACAATATATAACGTATAAACGGCAAACTTCTTGCATCCTGTATTCAAAACAAGGGATTTAATATGCAAGAATACACAGGACCAAGCTTAGAAAATTACTTATTAGTACTAGGCTTTTTAGTATTGATGCTTGTAGGCTTTTATTACTTAAAAAAAAACAAGCACATAATTACCCAAAAGCTAAATTCGAAAAGAAGAATGAAGGTTTCTGAGGTAACTGTCTTAGGGCAAGGTGACAGAGCATTAATTCTAAATTTAGATGATAAAGATTACCTTTTTATTTCTGGAAAAAATTCTGGATCTCTTTTAACAGAAATTAAAAAATCAAACAATTTAAAAAGAAATGATTTAGAAAAAGTAAGTAATTTAGAAAAAGTTTTTGAAAAAAGGTTAATGAATGAAAAAATTTAACTTATTTTTTTTCCTAATATTATTTCTACCTGCAATAAGTTTTGGACAAACCACTCCCGATGGTTTTGATGCATTGACAGTTGTAGAGTCAGCAAATGGTGACAAAACATATTCTATATCTTTGAAAATTTTGGCTTTAATGACAGCCTTAACAATTTTACCTTCTATGGTTCTTGGAATGACTGCATTTACAAGAATTATTATTGTTATGTCAATTCTGAGGCAAGCAATGGGAACTCAACAAACACCTCCAAATCAAATTCTAATTGCAATCTCACTTTTTCTAACTTTTTTTGTAATGGCTCCTACCTTTAACAAGATCTATTCTAATGTTTCAGGCCCTTATCAGTCTGGAGAAATGAATTTAAATCAGGCAATCGAATCAGGCGGAACAGAACTTAAGAAATTTATGGTTAAAAATACACGTAAAAATGATTTAGTTATGTTTTCAGATATGGCTAAGACGGGTGATTTTTTAGATAGCACTCAAATTCCATTCTATATAGTTTTACCTGCATATATGACAAGTGAACTAAAAACTGCTTTCCAAATTGGGTTCTTACTTTTTCTACCATTTTTGGTAATTGACATGGTAGTAGCTTCTATTCTTATGTCCTTGGGTATGATGATGCTATCTCCAATGCTAATTGCCCTACCATTTAAACTCTTATTATTTGTATTGGTTGATGGTTGGTCAATGACAGTAGGGTCATTAGTAGGAACATTTTCATAGTTTTGGAGTTCATAATATGGGATTTGATGAAAACATAGAAATGGTAAGATTAGCTTTTTATCAAGTTTTAATTTCAAGTGGACCATTTCTTGGCGCAGCGCTAGCAATTGGTCTTTTGATAGGAATAGTTCAAGCAGCTACATCTATTCAGGAAATGACTCTTAGTTTTGTCCCTAAAGTTGTCTTAGTAATCTTTGCCATGGGTTTTATGGCTAATTTTTTCATAGTAAGTTTAACTGATTATTTTGCCTTCATTTTCGACACAATTTCCGGAATTAAGTGATGTTCATCCAATTACCTTTCTACTCTCCAATGGATGGTTTGCCAGGTTTGGAATTAAACAGCTTAATCGAATATTTGTTTGCTTTTTTTCTAACTTCAATTAGATTAGCTTCTTTCCTAATTTCCAGTCCATTCTTAGGATCAAGAAGTATCCCTTTACATGTTAAAATTCTTTTTTCAATGGTTATTTCTTTTTTTTATTTTGGATATATATCCGACATACAGATAAGTAGTGCAATCTTGGACAACTTACTAGCTATTGTTGTGGTTGAAAGTCTGATTGGTATTTCGCTAGGACTAACCCTTACCATCTGGTTTGCTGCAGCAACTTTAGCTGGTGAAAAAATGGCAGCATCAACTGGTCTTGGATTTTCAGCACTTGTAGACCCTGAAACTGGAGGACAAACTCCAGTGCTAAGTATACTTCTTGACTTATTTCTAATTACAATCTTTTTATCTCTTAATGGACATTTAATAGCAATTGATTTTTTATTCAAAAGTTTTGAAATATATGAAATTAATTCAACTCTCCCTCCCCTAGCTCTCGTTGGTATTGGAATCCAAGCTGCAGGCGCAATGTTTTATTCTGGAGGATTAATAATGCTTCCAGTAGTTGGGGCTCTTCTTATAACGAATATTGCAATTGGTGTAATAACAAGGTCAGCTCCTCAATTGAATATGTTTTCTTTTGCATTCCCTGTAACCTTAATTCTTGCTTTTGCAATTTTATATTTATCATCCAAATCAATAGGAAATACATTTGCAGAACTAACCAAAAATGCACTTGAATCTGTAGAAATTGTTTTGAAGGGGTATTAAATGGCTGAAGATAAAGATGAAAGTCAGGAAAAAAGTCAGGAACCCACATCGAGAAGGTTGGAAAAGGCAAGGGAAGATGGAAAAGTTGTATCATCTAAAGAAATGTATGTTTTTACAATACTCACCGCAGGAGTTATATTAATGTATGCAACCCCACACTTTATGCCTGGTTTTTTAAAAATGTCTTCATTCTTTTTTAATTTTGGACCCGAACTTATTTATGGAAAATCTCCTTTAGACTCTATTAAAATAGCAATAAACTTTGTGATTAAAATAATTATCGTTTTTTCATTCCCTTTAATAGTAGTATGTATATTGACTCAATTTATGGTTGGTGGAATCAATTTTTCATTAAAATCTATACACTGGAAATTTTCAAAAATGAATCCATTAACTGGATTAAAAAGAATGTTTTCTACCAAAGGTTTAGTAGAACTTGGAAAAGCACTTTTAAAAGTTTTTCTATTAGGAACAATTTCTTTTTTTATTTTAAAATACTATCTTCCAGATATTACACATCTAACTACAGCAAATTTATTTTCATCAGTTAATAGGGTATCTTCTTTTTTTCCAAATTTAGTTATAGGACTTCTTTTTGCACTTGCATTAATAGGTGCAATTGATTTTGCTTGGCAAAAGTACGACTATATAAAGTCGCTAAAAATGTCCCACCAAGATATTAAAGACGAGTATAAAGAAACAGATGGTCAGCCCGAAGTTAAACAAAAAATCAAAAAACTACAAATGCAAGCTGCATCAAAAGCAAGAAAAGAAACTTCATCAGTTGAAAATCTTTCTGAAGCCACTGCAATTATCACAAACCCAACTCATTTTGCAGTAGCATTAAAGTATGAAGTTGGAGAATCTAAAGTTCCAATTATTATTGCAAAGGGTAAAGGAAAAAATGCAGAAGCTATAATTTCCAAGGGCAAGAAACTAAATATTGGGGATATGCAGAGTCCAAGATTAGCAAGAGCCCTATATTTTACATGCGAAATTGGTGATGAAATTATTAGTAAGTTGTATAATGCTGTTGCCATTGCTTTGGCCTATATTTATAAGGTTGATAATGGAGAAGAAATTGAAAAACCTGACATAGAAATACCGGAGGAATATGTGTTTGATGAAAATGGGAAGAAAGATGTTTAGCAAACAAATTGGACAGTTAATTGTTACATTTGCGTTTTTTTATAGCACACTAGCTTGCCACTTAAAGGCAATGGAATTATTTGAAAAAAATGAAAACTTCTTAGCGATCTTTCTCTGGTTCTGTGCATTTACTTCTTTAATGGGTGGGTTACGGTTCCAAATAGCAAAAATAGTATATAAACTCAAAGGAAAAAAAAATGACTGAAACAAAATGTAGTGATTGCAACCACTACTATATTACTTATAAAGCAAAATTTCCTTATGGTTGCAAAGCATTTGGCATTATTTCAAAAAATATCCCTTACTTTGAAATAAGAAAAGTTTCTGGCATAGATTGTGCACTATTTTCAAAAAAGAAAAAAAATGCTAATATTAAAACTAGAGGTAGACTTGCATGAATGAAAAAATAAACGCAATGCAAGAAAGTATAAAAATTGCATTAGATGCTGCAGATGCTGCAACGGATGTAACATCTGAGTATAAAAGAATTAAGAATGAATATATAAAAGCGGAGCAAAAAGTGAAAGAAATACACAAATACACAACAATTGTTTTTTCAAGTTCTATTGCTACAGCAATTATAGCAATAATTTTAACCGGATTACTTTATTTCAAGTCATTATCAGAACTAGAAGATATGACTAGCACCAGTAGAGAAGCACTGGTTGTTTTTGCAGAAAATGTCGAAAAGGTTAATCTAGCAGTAGAAAATATGAACTCAAGCCTTGAAAATCATAATGCCTTAGTTAATGCAAGTGCTGAAATTAAAGAAAAGCTTCAGTTGTTATCTGATGCAATAACTTCAAATGACAAAAAACTAATGGTGAATCTGTCAAAAGAAATTGCAAACCTTTCCAATGGTCTATCTAAATCAATAAAAGAAGAATCAGCTAGACTAGGAAAGTCGATTGCTGAATCAGGTGTAGTTACTTCTGCAAAAGTTAACAAGGAACTTGATAAAATGATTAAAGAAAGCAAAAAAAATCAAAGCTCAAAAATCTTAAAGGAACTTTCAAATAGTACTTCAAGTCTTAATGCGGCTTTAGAAGCAATCTCTAGCCAAAACAAATTACTAGTAAGAGAAATCGCTGACCAAAAGGAAAGCATTACATTCCCTTAATGAAATGTCAGAAGAAAAAAAAGAAAAAAGTAATAACTTTCTTTCAAAAATTAAAACAATTCGAAGAAGAAGTTATGCATCAAATTTACTACTAAAGGTTGATGACATAATTGTAGCGCTTAACAACCAATTATATACATTCGGTGATAAGAAGCTGACCGAAGAACTCAAGGAACTAAAGAAATCTGGAGAAAAATCTATACTTACAATCCTTAGAGGAGAAACATTTATAGACTTGATTATTGAGGGAAGTCTTGGATGTAAATTTATAACAACAAACCTTGAAGAAACAGAATCTATAAAAAAGAAATTTGCCTCAAAAGAAAATTTTGACATAGATCAACTTAACACATATATAGCCATGAGGGACGCTTACAGAAAATACGATGTTTATGAAGAGACAAATTCACTTTTAGCTGGTTTGTTCCCTCCTCTTTGGTTAGCCTACGCAGAAAAATGGTGGGTTTTAGGATTATTTGCAGCCCTTACCGCCACATTATTGATTGTAAACCCTATTCTTTTAGTTTTAGGATGGTTGTTAACATCGATATATTGCTACAAAGCTCAACAAAATCTTCTATATAGTTTTTCTATGCTTGAGGGAAAAGTTTTTACATTAAAACTAGCAGCAAAATCAATTGATCATGCTCAATTAACTATTAGAAGTCTTGACGCAAAATCACGATTTAAATATACAAAACTAGAAAACCCAGTTGAAGAGGACGAAAAAGAGAAAGAAAAAGAGAAAGAAGTCAAAAATAAAACCAAGGAAGATAATTCAGCTACAGAAAATATAGTTGATGAAAAAAAAGAAGCTGTAGTGTAGATTAAATTATAAATTTATAATTT
>CAYYMX010000012.1:0-17072 GCA_964473045.1 uncultured Alphaproteobacteria bacterium
TTATAGGACAAAAATGAAAATCCCTGTTTTTTTAAATGATTTAGGGCATCTAAACATGAACCAACTCAGAGTTTTAGGGTTAGGTAAAGATTACATGATTCCACACAAGAGCTATCATACTAGAAAATTCAACAACACAAAAAAATATCTGTTATTAAAAAAAGTTGTTGAGATGATATATTTTTTTGATTTTCTTAAGATAAAGCTAAGATTTGTTTTGAGTTTTTTTAAGAATAAATTTTTTTTTGGAGGTTCGTAAAATGATTTTTAAATCTATTTTGACATGACATTCGCAAATAAAGTTTCTTTTTTACTTCCAAAATTCTTTAGAAATAAGCTAAGACAACCGTGGCACAATATTGAACTTCTTTTGTTCTTTTTATTTTCTGGAGGAAGAATTTATTATAATGCAGAAGTTGGAAACATTTATGCAATTAAACCTTTGCTAGGATCAAATTTGTCAAAAAAACTTCCAATTGTTGCTCGTTCGTTACGAGAATTGAAAAGATGGATGTCTTTTGGTAGAGACGAAAGTGATAAACTTTACACTTGGTTATTAAATTTAAAATGTTGTGAAATACTTTGGGATATTGGTTCTGCTAATGGTTTGGAAGGCTTTATGGTTAACTTTCTTCATGGTTCAAGGGTTGTTTTTGTTGAACCATTTACACCTAGTATTGAAAGTATTTTAAAAACAAACTTTCTTCTAGAGTCTGTATTTAATAAAAAACTTGATATTGAAATTATACAAGCAGCATGTGATGAGAAAAAAGGTTTTGAAAAACTTGTTAATCATACGAAACCAGTTCCTGGAGAAACATTCAATTCAGTTGAAAACGCAATTGGTGACTATTGTGATGGAGGAAGACAAGAAATGGAAAAAAAGTCTTTTCAGTGGATTAAAAAAATCACTCTAGATGAAATACTTCTTGATCTAAAGATTCAAGCTCCAACTCATTTAAAAATTGATGTTGATGGTCTTGAACTAAGAGTCTTAAAAGGAGGTAAGAAACTTTTTAATCATAATGGTTTAATTGAATGCGCGATTGAAGTAAATGACAATAACCCTAAAGCAGTTGAAAGTTATATGAAAAATTGTGGTTTTGTAAAATTTGATGAACATGTTCATCATAATTTTGGAAAAAAGTTTACTGCTGACTTTTTTTTTAAAAGAAAGTAGATGTGATTTTTTTATTGATTATTTAAATTTTCTAAAGGATACAAATCACTTTTTTGGTAATCTTCTTTTGTAATACTCATATTAATTGAATCATAATAAACACCATTGTTGTATACAAAATTTCTGTGTTTACCTTCTTCAACAAATCCAGATTTTTTATATGCTTTTATAGCAGCCTCATTCTTCTCATTGACCCCGAGATAAATTAATTCTAAATTAAGTCTTTTAAATCCATAGTCTACAACTAGCTTTGTTGTTTCTGTTCCAAACCCTCTATTAAAATTTTTCCTCCCACCTATTAATATTCTGAACTGCGCTCGTCTTGCTACCCAATTAATTAAATATAAACCGGTTGTGCCAATAAAAGTTTTATTTTTTAATATTTCTACTGAAAAAACCACATTATTTTCACTGAAGTTTGCTTCTTTATATGTATCCTCAAGTAGTTTCTCTGTTGTTGGTTTGTCACCCATTTCCATGAACTCTGTAACTTTTTCATCATTCAAAAAATTTGAATAATTTTCTAAGTCATCCCTAAGAAAGGATCTGAGACCAATCAAACTTGATTTTTTGTAATACAATTTTTTTCCTTATAATTATCTCTATTTAACAAAAAAAAGTTATAATATAAATTTATTTTTGTTAATTTTATATTACTCTTATTTAATGATTAAAACAATATTAGTTGGTTTAGGAAATGTTGGTGCTGAATATGACCTTTATGAGTGCAAATATAAAAGATCACATTTAGGTGCGCTATTAAAACAAAAAAAAATTAAGCTTGTTAAATTAGTCGATAAAAATAAAAAAAAAATTTCAAATATAAAAAAAAAGATTCATTTATCTGATGTCTCTTATAGCAATTCAATAGTTAACTCTGAAAAGATTAAATTAGATTTAGCTATAGTTGCCACATCAACTGAAAGTCATGAAAAAAATATAATGGAAATATTAAAATATAAACCAAAACTATTAGTTTGTGAAAAACCTCTAACTAGCCATCCAGATCGTGATAAGAGAGTTTTAAATACACTCCAAAAAAAAAATGTAAAATTAATTATTAATTATCATAGAAAGTTTGATTCAAGGTTCAGGCAATTAAATTTATTAATAAAAAATAATTCATATAATAAGCTAATTTTCAAGTATGGTAATGGATTCTTAAATTACGCTTCCCATATGCTTGATTTTTTAATAAGAACTCTTGGTAAGATTAAGAACTTAAAAATAATTAGAAAAGAAAAGTTTAAAAAAGACTTTTCTATTGATTTGTATGTTAAGTTTGAGTGTGGTTTCAAAGCTTATTTTCTTTCTTTTGAAAATTATCAATTCGATATTTTTGATTTAGAGATTTATAATAAAAAAAATAAAATTGAAGTAGTCTATGGAGGGCATGAGATTAATTTTTTTCAAACAAAAAAAAACTTAATCTACAAAAATTATTCTTTCTTGAAGCAAAAAAAAAGGAAATTTGAGTCATTTGGCAATGGGTTTGAACAACTTTATGAGAATATTACAAAATATTTTGAAGGAAAAAATAATCTTATTGATCAAGAAAACGACTATTTTTATTTTTCATCAATTATAAAAAAAATAATAGGTTAGTTTTTATTTTATGGTTAAAACTTTAATTAAATATAGCGAAGATTTTTTTTGGCCAATAGCTTTAAGAAAAATTAAAAAAATTGGAAATGATTTTAGTGACACTCTCTTTAATGAAGTCATAAAGTTTGATGATGAAAATAAAAAGAATCTTGTCATTACAGTTTTTTGTTCTTTGCATAATGAATTGATGACGCTAATCATTCATTTAATTATCTTTAGATCTAAAAAAAAGATTTCTTATGCTGATTACTTTTTTTCTAAAAAATCACGAATTACCACTGCTTTAATTAATGATAAGATTCCCAAGCAACCATTTATTGCTGAATTGTTAAAGAATGGTTTTGATGAATCACGTGTTAGATTATTTTGTAGAGATATGAGGTCATTAATTTTTAATAGAAGGTATCCTAAATCATCTCCACTAAAATTTGTTAATCTTAAAGACGATATTATTACCATCCATACTGGAGATTTACTTGAAACTCATATGGAAGTTGAGAAAAAAAAAATTGTTTATGTTCCAACATCCGAATGGTTTAAGAAAATTAAGAGTGAAAATAATTTTTTTTTATCAAACCATGAAATATTTTTCTTAAGAAATTTTCTTGAGAGTCAAATTTTTAATTTATTTGCTAAGTATAAAATTCGTTCTACAAAAATTATTGATATTTATATAAAAAAATTAATTTTAAATTTTCTTAAAAACTCTAATAGTTATTTGGGGCATATTCTTGAAAATAGAATGGCTCCAAAACATTTGTGGACTACGAGTGGAGGGTCACTTTTCGCAAGAATATTAAGATTGAGTTCTAAACTCAGTGATGGAAAAGTTATTGGACATGATCATTCACATGGTCAGGGGGCATTTAAAAGCTTTATAAATAGTTATATTGAAACTAATTTTTTAGATGAATTTTATGTAAGAACTTATCAACAGAAAAAAAATTTAGAAAAAGAATTAAGAACATCAAAATTAAGGAATAGATTTCTTAAAATAAAAGTTGTGAAAAAAGAAGAACAGAAAATTTTACAAATAAAACCTACTAATAGAAAGGTTGTGATGTTAGTTAGTTCACTTTACAATATTGATGCATCATTTCTTGACCCTTTGCCATTTGCAACAGTCATGCTAGATTGGGAGATTAGAACTCTTAATTATTTAAAATCAATTGGTTATACGCCTATTTATAAACCTCATCCGGAATCTAAATTAAATTTTAATTCATTTTTTGAAACCCAAGGTTTTGAAGTTAATTCTGAAAAGTTTGAAAAAGTTTTATCTAAAGCAAGTATATTTGTTTTTGGAGTTCCAAATGCAACATGTTTCTTCTTTTCATTAAGAACTAATTTACCCTTAGTTTTAGTTGATTTAAGGTCGAAGAAATGGGAAACAGAAGCCCTTAAAAGTTTAAAAAAAAGAGTAGGTTATGTAGAAACTCATCACAGTAGGGATAATAGAATAGTTTTGAATTGGAATAAATTAAAACATCAATTGGAAAAGTCAAAAGATTTGAAAAGCAATGAATTTGCAAGAAAATATTTTTATCCATCCTTCAGATGAATTTAAATATTCTTTAAATTTATATTTTTGTCAAAATAGTATAGAATTTGTGAAAAATCATAAATTAAAAATTTAATCAAATATTTTCTGATAAATTAGTGGAAAAAAGAATAAATATACCAAATTTTTTTTTTTGTTGGCAAAAATATTCCAATGCTTCAGAAATAAAAGTTTTTAATAAAAGACCATTAAATAATAATGGGTTGTACATAAGTTTTGAAAACTTTTTTCCTAAACCATTCATACAATCAAATAAAAATTATACTATTATTGTGATTGGTTCAACTATACTTAGTGAGAAGATCAGCTTTAATATCACTGAAAAACATATAAATAATAATAAACTACTCAGAGAAATTAATGGTGAGTTTATTATTATTTTTTTTGATAAAAAGAAAAGAAAAATTAAAATTATTAATGATAGATTTTCAAGTTATCCAGTATACTATGTGAACACAGAAAAACTTTTTTTTCTCTCTTCATCCTACCTTGATTTAATAAAAAACTTACAAAAAAAGCAAAGTGTAAAGATTGTTAAGGATAATTTTTTTGAATTCATTTTTTTTCAAAGATTATTAGGTGATAAAACTTATGATTATTCCTCAAAATACCTTTCATCTGGTACTATTCTAAATATCTCTAAACAACAATTTTCACAAAAAAAATTCTGGGTTCCAAATTTTTCAAAAACTAAATCTACTGATAATCAATTAGTTGATGAAATGGTTTTTCTTTTGAAACAATCATTAAAAAGGAAAACAAGTGACAAAAAAAACTATGGATTATTTTTAAGTGGTGGATTTGATAGTAGATCAGTTGCAATTGCTGCAGAGACGCACCTTACCTGCTTAACTTATAGTTTTAATGATAACTATGAAGTAAATTGTGCTAGAAAGTCAGCGGAGATACTTGGAAATAAGTTTGTTTTTTTAAAGTTTCCAAAGTTTCATTTATCGAAATCAATTTCTTTGTCAAATTCAATTTGCAATGGAATGTATGTTATTGACAATGCCTTATTTACTTTGCCTCCAGATTACCAAGAATTAAAACTAGATGTAATGTTAAATGGTCATGGGTTTGATTATATGTTTCAGGGAATGTATCTTCCTACCGAAAACTTTAGACTTTTTGGAAGGCCAACTTTTTTTAAAAAACTTTTAGGTTATGATAAGAATATATCCATGCAATTTATGAAATCAATTTCATTTAGACTCAAGTATTTTGATCTATTTGATTTTTTACAAGAAAAATTTAAAAAATATTTTTTTGATTTTATTTTCCAGTCATGTGAAGAGATAAGAAAAGCTTGTTCCTCATACTCACAAAAAAATTCAGATGTATGGGAATATTTTATTATTCATTCAATTGGTAGACATTATTCATGGCCTAATCTTGGTTCACAAAACTTAGGGATAGAATTAAGAACTCCTACCTTTGATAATGATCTATTTAATTTTTACATGAAGTTAAATCCAAATCATAGATTATCAGCAAGGATTTTTAGAAAGGCATTAATTAAAATGAATAAAGAATGTTCTATGATTGAGAGTGGTAACTATGGCATAGCTTTGGCTGGTTCTCCATTATATAAAACTTCTCACCTTATTTATAGAAAGATTTTGAGACATTTAACAAATAACCAAAATTTTCGTACAACTCATGCTGAGGATAGAACCTGGCCTGATAGAGATAGATATCTTTCTTATGATCAAGATTTTTTTTCCTTAGTTGAAAATGCTATAAATTCAGATTTAGTATTTGAGTATTTACCTTATTTTGATTGGAAAAAAATTAGAAAATATTTTGAACTTTATAAAAAAAGACCAGAACTTCAAATGGGTTCTTTTTTAGTTACAATTTTGTCGTTAAAGAAGTTTCTAGAAAAGGTGTAAAAATGTGTGGAATTTTTGGTTTTTGGATAAAAAGAAAACTAGATCAGAAAGATATTTTATTTGGAAAAAAATTAACAGCAGGTCTTCGTCATAGAGGGCCAGATGGAATAAATTATTTTTGGGATAAAAACAAAGGTTTATTTCTAGGTCATACCAGGTTGGCAATTATTGATTTGTCAACTGAAGCTGGTCAGCCAATGACAAAACATAATATGGTTATATCTTTTAATGGAGAAATTTATAATTATTTAGAGATTAGAAATTTTTTAGAAAAAAAAGGATACCAATTTATAACTAAGAGTGATACGGAAGTTATATTATCATCCTTTGATTTCTGGGGAATAGAAGCAGTTAGAAGATTTGATGGAATGTTTGCCATTTCACTCTTTATGCAAAATAAATTGTACCTAATAACTGATAATTTCCTAGAAAAGCCAATTTATTGTTTTGATAACAATGACGGAGTTTACTTTTCTTCTGAACCACAAATCTTAATTGACAATATGAATATAGACAAATCTTCAGTTAACATTCCAAAATTTTTATCTCTAGGTTTTTTTGAAGATGGTTTTACTGGTTATAGAAACCTTACTGGAATACAACCTGCAACCATTAGAGAATATTTTAGCAAAAAAAAAAATACCGAAACTAAATATTGGGAATTTCCAGCAAGGTCTTTTAGTAATGGAACAAAAATTTCTGACAAATTTGTTGATGAATTTGTTGATCTGCTATTAATCTCTATAAAGAGAAGGCTACGATCTGATGTGCCAATGGGTGTGTTTTTATCGTCTGGGTTAGATTCTTCAATTATGGCCACACTGATAAAAAAAGAACTAAAAAAAGATGTTATAGCTTATACAGTCTCATTCCCAGATGAATACGACGAAAGTAAGTTATCAAAAAAAATATCACAATTTCTTAAAATTGATCATAATATTGTTAATCATAAGAAATCTAATAAATTGGAAGAAAGTCAATTACTAGATTTATATGGTTTCCCTAATGATAATACAACAGCAATTTCAATTAAATTAATGTGCGAAGCAATTAAAAAAAAAATTAAAGTTGCGTTGTCAGGAATTGGTGGTGATGAAATATCAATGGGGTACAATAAATATTTTTTTATTAAGAAATACAAGTTTTTTTTTAATTATTTTAATAAATTATCATTTCTACTAAGCCACTTTAAGTTTTCTATCTCAACATTTAAAAGATTAAGAAAAGCTAACTATTATTTTAATGGAACTAAATCTTGGAGACTAATGGCAATTAAAAATGGAGAGGTTTTAGAAAGTTTTGAGAGTTTTTTTCAACAAGTAAACTTTGATCTGGAAAACTACAAGACAAATGACTTCTTGTTAAAGGTAAGCAGTTATGATTTGCTTCAAACTCTTCCTTATAGTTATTTACCATCAGTAGATAGGGGGAGTATGAGAGAAGGAATAGAAGTTAGGTCACCCTTTTTGTCTAAAGATTTATTTGAAAAAGTTTCTCTATTAAGAACTGATCAATTAATTCTAGATCAAAAAGTTCTTTTTAAAAAAATTTTGAGAAGATATTTACCTGATCACTTAATTAATGTTAAAAAAACTGGATTTATTAGTCCAGTTAAAACCTCATTACAAATTAACAATAATTTTCTTGAAGAAAATAAACTTAAAAAATTATTTCTTCATCTGAAAAGAATTAATAATCAAAACTCTTTGCGGATAATTTCAAGAATTAATATTCTTCAAAAATTTCTAGTGCCTTAGAAATTAAAAACTTCCGCAATCTTCTAATTTAATTTAAAATGTTATGAATTTCCTGTAGTTTTTAATAACCAATTTGTATCTTAATGATAAAAATAAATATACTAACGCCTGGCTTTGAAACCCAAAATGGTGCCGCCTTTCTTTTTCCACTTATATTTTTTAGAAAGCCAATAAGTGACAGTGGAATAAAAATTACTTTTTATTCAAAGTTTACAAAAAAAATTTTCAACGCTGACATCATAGGAGTTGATAGTAAGTTTCATAAGTTCTTCTGGAAAGAAAATAAAAGACTAATTTTTGAACAATTTAGACAACTAAAAAAAGAAACAAATAAATTAATATATTTTGATACCACTGATAGTACGGGTAGCTTACAGACTGATCTACTCCCTTATGTTGACATTTATTGTAAAGGGCAAATTCTTAAGGACAAAAAAAAATATCAGAAAAGATTTTACGGTGGTAGGGTTTTTACTGATTTTGTTCACAAAAAGATTAATGTTTTAGATAATAATCCAGAATTTTCTATGAAAGTTGATGATGAAAAGTTGCTTGAAAAAATTTGCATTTCATGGAACTCCGCTTTATCTGATTATAGTGTTTTTGGGCCATTTTTAATTAAATTATACAACATTTTACCTATAAAAATGCTACTATCTCTTAGGTCTGTAAACTCTAAAAAGAAGAATAAAATAGTCCATTGCAGATTTGGTTCACATTATTCTAGAAAAACAGTTACCTGGCAAAGAAATAAAATAATTTCATTATTAAAAAAGAACAACCTTGAAAGAGTTTCAAGATTAAGATTCTTTAACGAACTTCTTACATCTAAAATTGTAATATCACCTTTTGGTTGGGGGGAAATTTGTCTTCGTGATTTTGAAACTTTTTTATGTAATTCATTGCTTTTTAAACCTGATATGGAGCACATTAATACTTGGCCAAACCTTTACATTAAAAACAAGACTTACATACCTTTTTCATGGGATCTTAATGATTTTTTGGAAAAACTCGAGAATTTAAAAGAAAATTTTGATGATTATATTGATGTAGCAAACTTTGGAAGAACAAATTATTTAAAGTATGCAAGTTTAGATGGTGCAAATTATTTTTTAGATCACCTCAAAAAAATAATTAAGATTTAGGAATTTATTCTGAATAAATTTTTTCTATTGATGGAAGTATTTTTGGTAAATTAAAATTTTTAGAGAATTTAAAACCATTATTTATAGACATCTCTCTAAAATTTCTGTTATTTAAAAACTTTAAAATTGCATTAGCCATTGCATCTGCACTATTTTTTTTTACTAGAATACCATTTGTCCTATCTATAATTAATTCAGAATGCGCGCCCGCATTTGTAGCAATAATAGGTATTTTTAGACTCATAGCTTCAATAATTGTCCTTCCAAAACCATCACCTAAAGATGTAGCAATTACAATATCAGAAGATTTCATCCAAGGTTCAACTGGGTTTTTAAACCCCATAAAAATTACCTTTTTATTAACTTTCATTTCATTAGCTATTTTCGTTAATTTAGGTATGAATGATTCTTTATCGGTTCCAAAAATTGCTATGATAACTGGAATACCTGATTTTTTCAATTTGCTAGCAATATTAATAAGTATTTCAGGCTGTTTAATTCTTTGAAGGTTTCCAAAAAAACTAACAATCTTGACTCTATCTTTATTTTTAAAACCTTCTAGAATTTTATTTCTGTAAAAGTTCTTATTAATTTTTTTTTTATTTTCAGTAATAGGATTTCTTATTATTTCAATTTTGTGAGATTGTCTTTTGGGTATAGAGTTTTTTACATATTTGGAAATACAGATTATTTTAGTTGAAAATTTTATTAAATTTTTTGTGATTCTGGATTCAGGTAAAATCGTTCTTTGGTGCCAGATAAATTTTTTTTTTAAAATCAATGTTGGTATAATCCATGTTAAATGAATGCGCATATCATTGGAATGCACGATTTTTATTTTATATTTCAAAATTAAATAAATTATATTGGGCAATAAAATTAAGAGACAAAGAATATTTTTTAATTTTGAACTTGACGTTCCGATGAATGAAAAAATTGGGTGATACTTATATTCAATTTTATGTTTGTCTAAATATTTAGAAAAAACTCCTTTTTTATGCAAGATAACAATTATTTTTTTTTTTTTTTTATTTTTTTTGATAATTAAAAGAGAGGATAGATGAGTTCCACATAAGGAGTCCCCAGTAAAAGGGAAGCAAATATTTTCATTCATAGCTTTATTTTTAAGTTTTGGTTGGGGACAGCAAAACAGTTCGAGCTCCACCTAATTTTGTCAAAATTCCAATTGTCATAGCGGGACTGATCTCTTTAAAAATTCCTCTTAATTCTCCATCTGACTTAACTATCAACTCTGGTCTTTTCTTTGTATATTTAATTATTTTATTTGTCCCTGATTCAGAATTAGATGACAAATATAGTGTCTGATATTTTAGTCTAAACAATTGTTTTAATATGGGTTTAAAATCATGTTTTTTGTTATAACAAGAGGTATGTGGTTCAAAGCAAATAAGTGGACTATAAATTTTCTTTTTTATGTCTTTTATCATACTCTGTATTATTTCAACTTCGTGACCCTCAACATCCATTCTTATTAAATCTGGCTTACCGTAAATTTTAGATAATTGTGAAATATTGTAAACTTTTACATTTATGGAGTTGCCTGTAAGGAATGATTTTGCTGAACCGTAGTCATGAAAGGTATGAAGGTTTGATTGGCTAGCCAGAAAAATTTTTTTATGACCTGATAAATTAGAGACAGCACCTTCTAAAACCTTAACCTTTTTGGTAGATATTTTGTTTAGATGTAAATTTTTTTTTAACAATAAAATATTTTTTGGTGATGGTTCAATCGCAAGAATTTTCCCTTTTTTTCCTATTAATAAAGAGTGCATAAGCACATAGTAACCAATGTTAGCACCAATATCATAGATGTTCATCCCCGGTACCAAAGCCTTTTCTAGAATTACTTTTTGATCTATTTCTCTTTTTCCAAACAAAATTAATGATCTAGAAATACCCATATCATTAGCATCAAGAAACATTCTGTAATTATAAATCTTCTTTTTATAAAATGTATGGTTGAAAAAAAACTTAAGAATATTTGAGAAAATTAAATTGTTTACTGCAGAAATAAAATCATAAAGTCCTCTAGTATATATAGTTTGAAATGAGCTAAAAATTTTCTTTTTTATTAATTCCATTTTAAAAATCTATACTCTCTTTTTACTTAGAACTGTAATCATAATACTATATAATTAAAGATAGAAACTTAAAATAATCAATTTAAATGTATCTCACAAATAATAAAAGTTTTACTTCTAGTATACGAGATAAAATAGGGTATGTTTTACTATTTTTTATCTCATTTTATTTACTTAGTATTTCTCCACAAATTTTGGCCCAAAGTCAACCTGACAGCTCTGACTATCTATTTGGTTCTAGTACAAGAAAACATTTATATACTTTAGTAATTATTTTTTGCAAAAAAATAAATTTTGAATTGATACTTTTCCAAAAAATTTTTTTTACTTCCAGTTTGGTTTTTTTGTTTTATGCCTTGAATAAAAAATTTGGAATGCTTTTCACTATATTTTTTATTATTCTTATTTTTTCAAATTTTTATTATACAACATTTTCCAAAACTATCCTTGCAGAATCTATTTTTTTTTCATTTATTAATTTTTCTATTGGTCTTATTTTTTTAGAAAAATTTTTTGTTGCATATTTGTTTTTAGGTTTTTTTTCTGGCTGTATAATATCTACAAAGTCAATTGGTCCGGTTATAGCAATCCCTTTTATAATTTTTGCTATCATTGAAATTTATATTAAGACTAAAAAAAATTTTTTTTTTTTGATTCTTTTATTTATTATTACATCAATGATTGTTCCAACTATTGAACATTACAAATATTTTTCAGAACAACAAGAAAGGAAAACAGTTTTTTCTCATTCTGTACTTGGAAAAGTTTTTCTTATCTCAGGTTATAAATCATTTAAAATAGAAAACTATCCTAAAAATCTTTCTCAAATGTTACAATTATCTAAAAAAAAATTTGAAGAGGTTCATTTTTTTTTAGACAAAATTAAAAATCCAATTTTAAAAGCAGATTTGATGGCTGATTATGAAGCAGTTGCACAGTACCAAATGGTTTATTTTTTCTCAGATGAAGATAAATCTAAATACGAGCATATCAAAAAGAAGCCAATGAAACTTTTTTTAGACCTAATTGCTAATAATCCATTTGAATATATTAATATTAGTCTTTCCCATTATATTGGTCTTTGGTCTACTGGATCTAAGTTCATTTTTTTGGAAAAATTTTTATCCAAAAATAATGATATAAATCAACCAATGAAAAATGAATTTGATAATTCCTCTGGCCCTATGAAATCTATTGATACTAAATTGTTAATGGTTACCCAAATCTTCTTTATTATTTTATTTGCAAATATAATTTTATTAACTGTGTATTTTGGCTTTAGACTATTAATGGGGAAAAAAATAAATCCAATCTTTTTTTTCTTATTAATATTACTTCAAACTTATTTAGCATTAGTTTCCTTGACAAACATAGCAACAATTAGATATTTAATGCCGCTATACCCTTCTATAATAATTTTGTTTTTGTATTCGATTAAAAGTTTATTTTTAACTTTTGTGAATAAAGGTTAATGATAAATACTGGATATATATATTATGTGTGGAATTGCTGGCTTTAAAATTTTCAAAAAAAAAAAAGAAGGTAATCTAAATCTTCTTAAAGATATGACAAACTTAATTGCTCATAGGGGGCCTGACTCAAATGGATATTGGGTATCTAATCCTGATAAAATATTTATTGGTCATAGAAGATTGTCAATCTTAGATCTTACAGATAAAGGAAAACAACCTATGACCTCTTCATGTGGAAGATATGTTATTTCCTACAATGGTGAAGTTTATAATTTTCAAATTTTAAAAAAAATGCTTGAAGAAAAATTTAGTATTAAATTTAACAACAATACAGATACGCAAGTGATTCTAGAATTAATAAGCACTTTAGGTATTAAAAAAGCTATTTCATTAATTGAAGGTATGTTTGCCTTTGTTGTATGGGATAAAAAAAGGAAGTCTCTTTTTTTAGTTAGAGATAGATTTGGTGAAAAACCTTTGTACTATTTCTTAGATAGTGAATATTTAGTTTTTGGATCGGAATTAAAAGTTATTGAAAGATTTTTCTACCCAAAAAAACTTAATATATCCTCTAAAGGAGCAAATTATTATTCATTCTTAGGTTATATACCAGCACCTTACTCTATATATAAAAACACGTATAAAGTGATGCCTTCAGAATTAATTGAGATAAAAAATGAAAGAGTTGTAAAAAAAAATAAATTCTTTTGTATTAATAGTTCTAGTATAGAGAAACAAAAAAAGTGTGAAAACATCACAATCAGTGAAATAAAAGAATTAGTAGAGAATTCTGTAAAGAAAATGATGATTGCAGATGTTGAAGTAGGATGTTTTTTGTCCGGTGGAATAGATTCAAGTCTTGTGGCTTCAATAATGCAAAAATATTCAAGAAAAAAAATTAAAACATTTACAGTCGGTTTCAATGAAAGTCAATATGATGAGTCTGGGTATGCAAAAAAAGTTGCTGAACATATTAATTCTGATCACTATCAAATAAAAGTTTCATATAACGATATATTAAAGAACTTAGAGGACGTAGTTAATTTATTTGATGAACCATTCGCAGACTCTTCATTTCTTCCAACATATCTAATTAGCAAGTTTGCTAGTAAAAAAGTTAAAGTAGTTTTATCTGGAGATGGTGGTGACGAGATTTTTTTGGGTTATAACAGATACCTTTATGCCCAAAAAATAAATAGATTAAAGAACAACTACCCTAAAGCATTGAGATTTTTTTTTTCAAAAATCTTAAAAGGTGTCCCTCTAGGCTTTTATGATTATTTTAGTAAACCATTTCAAAAAAAATTTGGAATTCACGCTTTGTCTCATAAGATTCAAAAGTTAAGCAATATAATGAATTTTAACTCAAACAGTGAATTTTATAAAAAATTAAATATTATAAATAATGATTTAATTGGAAAGTTTTTGTCGTTAAATGATAACTTATTTGAGAATTATGAAGACTTGAATATCACAGATGCGACTCAAAGAAATGATATAGATTGTTATTTGGCAAATGATATTCTGGTTAAAGTAGATAGATCTAGTATGAAAAACTCCTTAGAAGTTCGCTCACCATTTTTAGATCATCTTTTAGTTGAAAAAGTTTTTAAAATTTCAAATGATTTAAAAATGAAAGATCAAAATTTAAAATTTATTTTAAAAAAAATTTTATCATCATATCTTCCGAAAAATTTGTATGATCGACCAAAAATGGGATTTGCGATACCAATTGAAACCTGGTTAACAAATAAAGAAATGCAGAATAGTCTTGACCAAATTTTTTTTGAAACTGATTGGGGTAAATTTAAATATGAAAAAAAAATGATAAGGAAATACTGGACAAATTATAAAAGATTTAGATCTTACCCTCCTCATAAAATATGGGCTTATGTTGTTGCTGGGCTATGGATTAACGAGCATTAAATTTCAGAGTGAAATAATGATTTTTTTGCAGGGAATAGATATTGTAAATGTAAGTCGAATTAATGACCTATTCGTTAATTATGGCACAAGGTTTTTAAATAAAATACTTTCTGATTCTGAAAAGCTGGAATTTAATTTTAATGAAAAAAATAAATTTTTTTTAGTCTCTAGAATAGCCAACAAATTTGCTGCTAAAGAAGCAGCTTCAAAGGCGTTAGGTACTGGTTTTAGAAAAGGTGTCAGGTTTTCAGATTTTGAAATAAGTAATAACAAACTTGGAAAACCCCTAATTAAATTTAGTGGTAATGCAAAACAAATTCTGAAGAGGAAAATTAAAAAAAATAATGTGGCAAGCATTAACATTTCAATAAGTAATGAAAAGGATTATGCAGTTGCAATTGTTACTATCATAATTACTAAAAAAATATAAAATGAAGGATTTTAAAAAAAAATCAATTTTAATAATTATTGGCAGTTTAAATATAGGTGGTACTGAAAAGCAATTATTAATGCAACTTAAATACCTAAGACAATTTTACAATTTTACAATTCTTCTTTTAGAAGAAAAGGGGGATTTGTTTGAAGAGTTTAAAAGTTTAAATATAAAAATTATTGATATTAGTAATGCTAGAAAAATAAAATTAATAAATATTTTTTTTAAAATATCCAAAATTTTTTTAATTTCGAGAGAATTAAATCCGGATTTGATTCATTACTATTTGCCAAGGTCATATTTGCTTGGAGGCTTTTTACCCTATATTTTTAGGTCGAAAATATATGTTATGTCAAGAAGATCAATGAATTTTTATCAAAAAAAGTATATGTTTGTTCGTTTTGTTGAGAAAATTTTGCATAAAAAAATGGATTTAATAATAGCTAATTCATTGGCAGTTAAAAAACAGCTTATTGAGAATGAAGGTGTCAGTAAAGACGCATGTAAACTTATTTATAACGGTGTAAAAATAAACAAGATCAAAAACAAAACTAAAAACAATACAATAAAAATTTTGTGTATGGCAAATATAATCAAATATAAAAACCATGAATTAATAATTAATGCATGTTCTAAAATTCCTAAAAAATTAAATTACATTATTTATTTTGTTGGAAATGATTCGTCTAGATTGGCAAATTTTCTCAAGAAGAAAGTTATTGAATTTGGTTTAAATGATAAAATTATTTTTTGTGGAAAAAAAATTAACCCTCAAAGTTATTTAAACAATTCTGATATTGGTATTTTAGTTTCAAATGAAGAAGGCTTTTCGAATACAATATTAGAATATATGAGTTTTGGGCTTCCCGTTATTGCATCTAAGGTTGGAGGAAATCCTGAATCAGTTAAGAATAATTATAATGGGTTTCTCATAAAAAAAAATGATGCTAACGATTTAAAAACTAAGCTAATCTTATTAATTAAAAATCCAAAAAAAAGAATGTTAATGGGTAAAAATGGCTTTAAAGATGTAAAAAAACACTTTGAAATAAATTTGTCAGTTATGAAATATAAAAAAACTTTTGATAAGCTATTTTGGAACAATACTAAGTGAAAATTGTAATCAATCATCTACGGAGAAAAATTTTAGAACTAACAGATGATGAAAGTAATTTCCTTATAGAATTAGTTTCAAAAGCAGGACAACTTGTTTTAAAAATAAGAGAATCTAATTTAAAAATTTCCAAAAAAGATGATAATTCACCTGTTACAAATGCTGATATGGAATCACACAATTTTATAACTAAAAAATTAAAAGAAAATTTTCCATTAATACCAATAGTTTCTGAAGAAAGTAAAAAAAAAAGAATTAAAGAGAATATATTTTTTCTTGTTGATCCACTTGATGGAACGAAAGAATTTATTTCTGGAAAAAATGAATTTACTATTAATATAGCTTTGTTTTGTAATAATGTTCCAGAGTATGGGTTTATCAATGTTCCTGCATTACAAAAAACATATTTCAATAACAGTTTGTGGTCATATTGTCAGATTCTTAATGACCGTATTTATCATATAATGTCTAGAAGAAATAATTATCACTTTATTCGAAAGACCAAAAAAATTGGATATAAAGTTGAATTAAGTAGATCTCACTTTGATAATAATACCCAGAGATTTTTAAATTTATTAAAGATAAAAAACCAGAACGTTTCTGGTTCATCAATTAAAATATGCAATATTGCTGATGGTAGCTCCAATATTTATCCTCGGTTTGGTCCAACAATGGAGTGGGATATTGCTGCGGGTCATGCAATATTAAAAAAAGCAGGAGGTGAAATTTTTAATATTGATGGAACTATACTCAAATATAAAAAAAAAAAATATAAAAATTCTTCATTTATTGCGTTGGGAATCAATGAAATTCCTAACGAATTAAAAAAAAAAATTAATCTTTTTATTACTAATAAATCTTAATTCATCTATTAATTGAAAATTT
>CAYYMX010000012.1:17082-26288 GCA_964473045.1 uncultured Alphaproteobacteria bacterium
CAGTATTGAATGATTTAAGAATTTCAATGATAAATAATGATGTTATCAAATCAAATAAGTATAGTGGGATTATGGATATACATAAAATAATTAGATCTATTCAAATTTTTGCAGTTTTACTAATTTTTTTTGGTGCAACGGTTGGTTTTTTTGCAGAAATTTATTTTATGTACGAAAAAGGTCTTGTGGAACTAGCTGATCTGTTACTATTGTTTATATATGTTGAAGTCATGGGTATGACTCGTGTTTATTTGTTAAGCGAAGAAATAAGAATAACATATCCGTTAATAATTTCTATAACAGCAATTTCTCGATTAATAATCTTGCAGAAAAAGGATCTAGATGCATCAATATTGATTTATGAGTCATTTGCCATATTAATAATTGCATTCGCTATAATCGTCCTCAGGTTTAGACATCTGAAAGCATTAAAACCAAAGCCAAATCAAAAATAGAAGATATGATAGAAATTTTAAAAAAAAGAAAATCACTATATTTTCTATTTGTTGCTAATTCTTACCTTTTTCTTTTTTTTTTTTTCTTTTTTTTGTTGTTTCCAAAAGTAGATATTTTTTTTTCCAATCTATTTTTTCATGACAATGTTTTTATATCAGAAAAAGTTTTAGCAATTAAGGTTTTACGAAGTTTTCTAAAAGATTTTATGGTTTTAATACCGTTAATGGCACTGATTTATTTGATATTTAATTTTATTAATAAAAGTCAAAATGCAAAAAATGTAATGAAAAGAAGATATAAATACTTATGCCTTGGACTTATAGTAGGTCCAATAATAGGTTCAGGTTTAATCGCCAATATTTATTTTAAAAACACTTGGGGTAGAGCTAGGCCAGTACAAATAGAAGAATTTGGAGGCGAAAAACTATTTACCCAACCCTTTGTTAAAACTGATCAATGTGTAAAGAATTGTTCTTGGATTAGTGGGGAAACATCTGCAGCTTTTTCATTTTTAACAGGAGTAATTTTTTTGAAAAATCCTTTTTTTGTTTGGGTGAATATTTTTGTTGGTTTGTTAGTATGCTTTTGTCGGATCTCAATGGGAGGACATTTTTTAAGTGACAATGTATTTGCAATTATTTTTATGATTTATCTGGCAATTGCATATAGATATACAATAATTAGACTGTTAAAAAAAAAAAAATTGAGTTAAACATGTTTAATATTCTTTTGTTAACAGATGAAAAATTTAGTAGTTTAAATCAAGCCAGAGCATTGGCAAATGAGTTGATTTATACATCAAAAAATACAATACTGATCGAACATGAATATGTAAAAGAATCTGGGCTAAATATTCTTCCAAATTTCATTATTTATTACTACTTATTGTGCAAGTCTTTTTTTTTTAAACATTTTTTTGTAAGAAAAGTTGATCTTATAATTTCTTGTGGTAGAAAGTCTGCTCCGTACAGTTTAATAATTAAAAAATTTTCTAGATGTTTTAGTTTTCATATTTTAAACCCTTATTTTCAATCATATAAATTTGATAAGATTATTATCCCTGAACACGATAAAAAAAGTCTAAAGAAAAACTTTGTTTATTCTCTGGGAACTTTGGTTGATAAATCCAAACTTAATATTCCTAAGAAAGATAAAGTAAGATTTGCAAGATTATTTAAAATAAAAAAAATAATAATTTCTGTTTTGATTGGGGGATCAGGAAAAAGTTCAAATCTTAGGTTGGACGATTTATCTTCAATATTATCAATGCTTAAAAAATTAGATAGTACTTTTGAAGTTTTGTATTTTTTTTCCAGAAGAACCCCTGAGAAACTTAAGAGTTATATCTTAAATAAAAAAAAAAGGAATCAAAAATTTTTTCCGTCTAATGGTCTGAATCCTTACTGGTATGCTTTAAAGAATTCAGATTATATCTTTGTGACTGAAGATTCAGTTAGTATGACATGTGATGCAATGCAAACTAGAAAACCAATCTTTACTATCCCAGTAAAAAAACTAAAAAAGAAGATTAAAAAGTTTCATGATAGTTTACGGCATTTAGGAATAACAAAAAGGTTTAATAAGAGATTATTTTCATGGAAATATAATAAGATAGATGAATCCAGAAGAATTTCTAATGAGTTAAGAAAAAATTTACCTATTTAATCACCATCTATTATGCACCCAAATCCATTGATCTGGATTTTCTCTTACCCATTGCTCTACATATTTATTGATAAAGTTAATAATTTTTTCTTCAGTTTTAAGTTCTTTAATTTTTTTATAGCTAATTTTTTTGTAGTAAATTATTTTGAATTTAATTCCTTTTACTCTAAGACATACAGCAGGAACAATTGGACATTTAAATTTTAACGCAAGCTTAGCAACTGCAGATGCAGTCATAGCTTTTTTACCAAAAAAATTAATAGGTACCCCATCATTCATTTTTTGATCAACAAGCATTCCAAGGTTCTCCTTCTTTTTTAAAATCTTAATACAATCTTTAGCACCTTCAGGTCCTTTTTTTATCAGGTCTACCCCATATTCTAATCTGATATTTCTCAACAAATCATCAACTAATTTGTTATTAGGAGCTCTATAGATGAAACTTATTTTATATCCTTGCTCTGTTAATGGATGAGAAGTTAGTTCCCAATTTCCTAGGTGAGCTGAAAAAAAAATACAACCTTTTTTTAAACGTAATGGTTCAAGTAAATTTTCAATACCCTGAATTTCAACATTCTTATTATTTAAGGTTTTAATAGAAGGTAGATGGGAGTATTCACCTAATAATCTTCCAAAGTTAAACCACATTCTTCTAATAATTTTTTTTTTATTAATTTGAGGTAATTTTGGAAAAGCTATGCTTAGGTTTGAAAGGGCAATCTTATTCCTACTTGAAACCAGTCCGTAGAGAGATAATAGAATCCCTCCAAGAAATGATGAATGTTTTAAACTAAGAAATCTTGAAATTAAATAAAAAAACTTAAGAAAAAAATATTCAGCTTTATCTTTAAAAGAAAAAATCATGGTTCGCTTAAAACAAATTTTACTGGTATTTCAATAATATCTTCAACTTTTTTACCACCAAATCTTGCTGGGGTAAAATACCAATTTTTTATTGTTGTTTTGCTGATGTTGTCCAATATCTTGAATCCGCTTGATTTTAGTATATTGATTTTTTTAACAAATCCATCTGATTTTACAAGTACTTCCAAAATTAATCTTCCCTCCATTCCCTTTCTTCGAGCTATTAGAGGATAGGGAGGGTGAGGATTATTTATAGACCCTATTTTATATTTTGCCTTAATTATTTTCTGAGCATTAACGCTATTTTCTAGAGAACTTTTTATCTCTATTCTTTTTTTTGATTTTTTAAAAAACTCTTTTCTATAAGCTCCATCTTGTTTTTTTTTGGAGGTTTTTGACTCTTTATCAATAAAGGAGGAGGAAGACTCATGCGTCTTTAATATTGATTTTGGATAGAAATTTGTCAAAAGAGACTCATTAGAAGCTTGACTATTGGTTTGGGATTCTATTTTTAAATTTTTTTGATTTGGTTTTGAGCTTTCTTTTGTTAATTTGCTAGAAAAAACCTTTTGTTGAATTACTTTGTCTTTAGAACTTTCTGATACAAAATCAATATTTATGATTGAACTATCAGGCTTGATAGTAATAGTAGGCAAAAACATTAAAGTTAAAAAACTTGAATGAAAAATTATTGAGATTGCTAGAGACTTTTTAATGTTCATGATTAGAACTCTTTTGAAATTTTAAAAAATAAGTTAAATTCATTTAGTGGGTAAGTATTGTAAACATTGAAAGTAGATGCACTTCCAACTGCATAATTGTAATAACTTTTATCTAATAAATTATTTGCTGCAAGGGAGTAATTAAAACCCTTTGATTCTCCTTTAACTCCTATGTTTAACAAATAATATTCGGGCATTTTGACTTGAAAATTTTTTGTATCATTTATCATTCTGGTAGAACCTTTGTAGTACAAGTTCGTGTAAAATTTAAGTTGATCAAATACTTTTATATTTATTTCAAATGTATTTGTTAAACTTGGTACTCCAGGAATCTCTTTTCCTTTGTAATTACCTTCTCTCATCTTTGCTTTTGCAAAGGTAAATGTGTTGGTTAAATCCATCTTTTGATTAAGAGGAAAATTTATCGAAGATTCAAAACCATAACGTTTACTTTTTTCTAGATTCTTATTCATGAAATCAACTGAGTCATAGTAAATTTCTGCTCTTAAATTCATGTAATAAAATGTATTTACCACATTAATTTCATTTTTTTTATAACTATAACCAATTTCAAAATCATTAGAAGTTTGAGTTCTTAGTTTGAAGTCATGACTAAAGTTCCATGCATATTGTCCAGCTCGTTGGTCAACATTTGGATATGTAAAGCTCCTTCCGATTCGTGAGAAAATCTTTCCTAATGATTTAATTTTTCTTTCATATCCAAGATGAAAAGCATATTGAGGGTCATATGTTAAAGAGTTTGAGTTGTTAGTTCTATTAGCTCCTGGGGCTGGACCAACGAAATCAGAAGCTTTTAGCCAGTTCCCTTGCATTCTAAGACCTATGCCGATTTTATTAGATGAATTCAATTTTGATTCAGAATTAAAATAAATACCAAGATTGGTATCTGAAAATTTGTAAACTTGTTGGGTGTATCCTCCTGAGCTTGGCATTCTATCAGAACGATAAAAAGTATAACTAGAGTCTAAGCCAGCAATGGTCATAAGTTTTAAACCTAAAAGGTTTTGTTTAAATTTGAGTTTTGGATTGTAAGAAATTACATCCATTTCGGTGTCAGTCAGTGATTCTGAGAAATAAAACCCTTGCAACTTATTGAATCTATAACTGCCGTCATTAATTATTTCAAAGTTTCTCCTTGGAGTAGAAATTAAACTAAAAAAAAACTTATGACCATGATTAGTTGCAAAGTCTTTAGGTGTATCAGTTGAGCGCGGATCAATTAAGAATCCATTGAGACCGTTTAATGGTCCGTTAGAAAAAGCATTAACTGGGACATCTCCAGGTAATTCAATGTATTGATCATGAGCAACGAAGTTTAAATGAAAAGAAGATTTTTCGTTGAAGGAGCCATTTATTTCAAGATTACCATTTTTCTGCCTTAATCCATTATTTCTTCTGTAACCGTCAGATACTATATAATTTGAGTTTCCTGTTATAGAAAAACTGTTAAATGATTGAGTCCCTCCAACAAACCCTTCAAACTGACCATAGGAACCAAATGCTGAAGAAAAAAAATAATTGTCCTCAAAGTCTAAGAGTTGATCGGTAATTACATTTATTGCACCAGCTGTAGCATTTCCTCCATATAAAACACTAGCACTATTTCCTTTTATTACCTCTATTCTTTGAACGCTATTTATTGGAATAGTTAAAAAATCAACAAATGATAAGTCAATATTTGAAAGTTTTTGGCCATTCAACATTATTAAAGTGTTAGATTTTGCTGTATCTGCAAAGCCTCTTATGTCAATACTTTCGTATGCCCCAAAGCCAGTTCCGTATAAATTTTTAAACTCTACGCCTGGTAATTTTGAAATTATTTGTGGTAAAGATTCTTCTGGATATCTTTGAATTTCCTCTTTTGTTATAATGTGTGTTGTGCCTCCTGATAGCTGATTGTCAATTAATTTTGAAGATATAACTAAAATCTCATCATCCAAATTTCGTGCTAAAATATTTGTGGAGATGAAAAAAACAAACATGGTAATAAAAGATATTTCTTTCATTTAATTAAATAGATCTCAATCACAATCAATTAGATTGATTAAAATTAATAAAAGTGGGGAAAAAACCCACTGAGGTTAATTCACGTCACCTCAATGGAAAAACCACATCAGAAGACCTACCCGTAGTCTGATTGAATGACGCTTGTTTAGCAGGTTTCCTGACTTAATGCTTTAGACTACACTGCCTTCCCAAATTTTTCAGTGGCTATAAAGTGTAGTGCACATTCTACAGTAGCGGGGGCTGTACTGGATTCTAACCAATTTCCCTATTATCTCATTTAAGAGCACTAAACATGTTTCAATGCTATATTCTAAGAAATTTTTTGTCAAACTAAATTCTTAACCTATTACAATAATGGCAGGTGATTTTAAACCATTCTTTTTTTTTAAGTCGACACAATTCTTAAGGTTTGAGAAAATTATTTTTTGATGAGGTAATGATGCACTACACACTATAGAAACCTTTGTGTTTTTTTTAAGGCCATTTTTTATAAGATTCTCTGATATTACTTCAAGTTGACTTACCCCCATATAAACAATGATTTTTCCTTTGTTTTTAGTTAGAGTTGAGAAATCCATTGAAATTTCAGGGTTGTTAATTCTTCTGTGACCTGTAATAAGGTCGCAGAAATATCTATTATCAAAAAAGTCTTCATCAATAGTCTTTAAAGATGATTGAGATGCAGTTATACCTGAGAAGACCTGAAACTTAATTTTATTCTTCTTTAAAAAACTTGCTTCCTGTGCACCCCTACTAAAAAAACTTGGGTCACCTCCTTTTAACCTTAGGACTTTCTTTTTTTTTAAGATATAAAATTTCATCCATTCATTTATATCTTTTTGTGTACATGCTTTTTTGTCTTTAAGTTTTCCAGCATAAATTAATTTAGTTTTGCTATGGCAGTAATTTAGAATTGATTTATTTACTAATGCGTCAAATATAACTACGTCTGCTATTTTTAAGGCACAAAAAACTTTATAAGTTAGTAATTTTATATTTCCAGGTCCAGCACCAGCTATAATTACAGATCCCTCTTCAAATTTAATTTTTAAAAGTTTATAGTTGTAATTCATACTTGATATATTATTAATTTTTTATGGTAAATAAAATAGTTTTAAATAAAGCTAATGTTGTATTAGAGAATAAAACAATTTTACAAGATATTTCATTAAAGGTTGAGCAGAATATTCCAGTTTGCTTGATTGGAATGGGATCATCCGGGAAAAGTACTCTATTAAAAAGCATCCTTGGTCTAGTAGAACTAAATAAAGGCGAGATAACTGTAAGTGGTATTTCAATTTTTGATAAAGAATATAAAAAGATTGTTGATACTTTTGGCGTTGTTTTTCAAAAAGATGCATTATTTGATAGTTTGACAGTTTGGCAGAATATAATGTTTAAAAGTCTAGGAAAAAAAAAATCAAATGAGTTATTAGAGGATGCATTTAAATTTCTTCTTAAGGTTGGTCTTGACAAAGATGATGCATTTCTTTATCCAGCTGAACTTTCGGGTGGTATGAAAAAAAGAGTGGCTATAGCTAGAGCAGTTTCACATAAACCCAAATATTTGCTTTTAGATGAACCAACGGCTGGGTTAGACCCAATAAAAACTAACATTATATTTAATATTATTAGTGAATTGTCTACAGAATTGAATACGACAGTTTTAGCAATTACTTCTGATATGAAAGGGGCAATAAAATATTTTGATCAAATAGTTGTTCTAAAAAACTCAAGAGTACACTGGCAGGGAAGTACAATTGAAGCCAAAAAAAAACCCACAGAACATTTAAGAGAACTATTTTTGAAAAATTAAATCTATTTTCTTATCAATTCAGCACATCCAGCTGTTGCATCAATTCCTGACTCAATGTAACAAGAACTTATTTTATTTTTTTCTAAAAGCTTTCCTATATTATAACCTCTACTATCTGAAGCAACCCAGGTTATTGTCTTGTTATCAGGATGAATTACACCAAAAAAATTTTTAGTGCCGTCTGTATATGAGAATTTTCCTTTGAACCTTCCATCTCTTTGTTCAAGAATCTCAACCTTTTTTTCCCATTCCCTAAAACCTCTTTGGTCAGAAAGGGTTTTGTTGATACCTACCCAGGTTCCAACAATATTCGGTATTTTGTGATCCATTGAAAAAACTTTACCAGTAGAAAAAAATAAAAAAATTACAAAAGTATATTTTAAAAACTTTTTCATCTTATTATTATCGTTATTATTATTTAATTTTCAACACAAATGAATATTGAGATTTTAAAAATATATTTTTCTAAAAAACTAATTCTTATTTTTTTTATGGGAATCTCAAGTGGTATTCCCTTGTATTTGATATTGTCAACTTTATTTATCTGGTTAACTAGAGAAAATATTGATATTTCTACAGTTGGACTTTTTGCACTAACTCAGATTCCTTGGAGTCTGAAATTTATTTGGGCACCTTTTGTAGATTATTATAAAATACCAATTCTAAGTAAATTAATAGGGCATAGAAAATCTTGGCTATTACTTACGCAAGTATTTTTAATTATTTCTATAGTTTTTTTAGGTTTAAGTAGTCCTGATAACAATTTATTTTATACTGCAATTTTTGCACTTTTTGTAGCCTTTTTTTCTGCAAACCAAGATATTATAATTGATGCTTATAGGATAGAGATTTTAGATGATAGTAGCCAAGGTGCTGGAGCTGCAATGACGCAATTTGGATATCGAATAGGTGGAATTTTTGCAGGTGCAGGTGCTTTGTACTTGAAAGAATTATTTAGCTGGTCCAGCGTTTTTATAGCAATCTCAATACTAATATTTCTTTTAATGATTTTAACTATTTTTATTCTCCCTTCAAACTTGCGTGAAGTAAAACTTACCCAAAAAAAAGTAAGTTTAGTTAAACCATTTTTAGAATTTGTAACTAGAAATGACTCTATGAAAGTTTTATCAATAGTTTCGTTAATATTCTTTTTTAAATTTGGGGATGTCATTGCAGGTGTGATGGCAAATCCATTTTATGTCAAAACTGGCTTTACTAATATAGAAATTGCCAATGCTAGCAAAATTTTTGGTGTTTTTATGACTATTTTTGGAGTTTTTCTTGGTGGAATTGTGGTGAAAAAATATGGTATTCTAAACGCATTAGTTCTTTCTGGGTTTCTTCAGATTGTATCAAATCTTTTTTATGTTTTGCTTGACCAAATGGGGGCAAACTTTTTAGTTTTAATTATTACTGTTGCTGCAGAAAACCTTTCTGGTGGCGCTGGTTCAGCAGCTTTTGTAGCTTATTTGTCAGTTTTATGTAATAGAAATTATACAGCTACGCAATATGCTTTGCTCTCATCAATTATGGGTTTTACTAGGACTTTGCTTTCTTCTCCATCAGGCTTTTTAGTTGAGTTTTTGGGTTGGTCTCAATTTTTTGTTTTTTCCACAATATTAGGACTGCCAGGAATTTTTATTTTATTTTGGATG
>CAYYMX010000013.1:0-24152 GCA_964473045.1 uncultured Alphaproteobacteria bacterium
GTGGACAAGTGGCAGTGAATAAAAATCAATCAATATGTCAGAATGTTGAAAAAAAGCTTAATGCATTTGGCTCAGATCCACTTGCTAGAGAACTTTCTTTGTTACTACTTGAAGCAAGTGAGAAAGGATGTGGAAAAACAGTTGAAGAAATCATTAAAAAAGGTGGGTTAATCGATACTAAAGATAAACTTGCCTTCACACCATTAATTAAGGCTGCAGAATCTGGACATATGGAAATTGTTAAATTTTTACAAAGAAAAGGAGCAAATATTAACCATCTAAGTTTAAGAGGAAAATCTGCTCTTCTTCAAGCCGTAAAAAAAAATATAAAAAAAATAGTTAGGTTTCTTCTTTCACAAAAAGCTGATGTTAACACCAAAAGCCTTGACAATGAAACACCACTTTCTGCTGCATCTTTTAATGGAAGCCTTGATTTTGTAAAACTTTTATTAAACAGTGGGGCAGACCCTAAAGCTGTAGATGGAACTGGTAAATCTGCAATCATATATGCTGCAGCAAAAGGATTTTCAAATATTGTTAAAATATTACTTGATAATGGAGTTGATGTTAATCAAAAATACGAGAATGATCTAACAGCATTTATTTGGGCTGCAGGAAGTACAAACGATACTCCTCAAATAGATTCGATTAAAACACTAAAAGTATTGGTTAAAAATAATGCAGATATTGATCATCAAGATAATCGAGGTATGACAGCCTTAATGTATGCTTCAAAACAAAATAGTCTAGAAATATTAAGATTTTTAATTACATCTGGTGCAGACATGGATTTAGTAAATAAAGAAAATAAAAAAGCTATTGATTTAACTCAAAATAAAGAAATCAAAAAATTGCTTAATTAAAAATTATTTGTTGGCGATATATCCAGCAAGAGCCTTGATTTGTTCCGCAGTCACTGTTTCAAATAAGCTTGACTTATCTGGAGCGTTTTTTCGTGTTCTGTTCTTAAATGCAGTCATTGTTGCTATTAAATAGGATTCTTTTTGTCCAGCAAGCCTTGGTGCAGCAAGATTGTTTTCTTTAAAAGTTCCATGGCATTGACTACACTGACCTGAAGCTACCATATCTAAAGCCAATTTTTCATCGAATTCACTATCAGTTCTAAAGTCTGTCCATTTTAGTTCAGCAAAGTGGGTTGCTAATTTTAGAAGTAACTTTTTTTCCAATTCACTAACCATCGCTGACATTATTTCGTGATCTCTAGATTTTGATTTGTAATCTTTTAGTTGCCGATAAATATATTGAAGACTTTGTCCACTAATGACTGGAACTTCAGGATTTTCAGCTAAAGTTTCATTGCCATGACAGGAGTTACATATTTCGAGTGTATCATTTAACTCTTGTGATATTTCTTCTGAAAAAATTTCTAAAGGAACGCAAAAAAATATTAAAATTGTAATTTTTTTTATATTCATAATCAAAAAAAAAGGGCTATGAATATACATAGCCCTTTCCTTTAAAAAAGTTAACTACTTAGATAATTTAAAAGCAATTATATTATTACCACGCTTATAATTAAGCTGTACATTTCCGCCAGCAGCAACAACAATATATTGTTCGCCGTCTATGCTGTAAGAAGATGGAGGAGCATTAACTCCAGCACCTGCTTGGAATTGCCATAGCTTAGACCCTGATTTAGCATCGTACGCTCTGAACATACCATTGCCCTCACCAGCAAATACTAATCCACCTGCAGTAGCTATTATACCACCTATCATTGGTTGATCAGTTTTTACTTTCCATTTAATTTTTCCAGTATTGTAATCAACAGCAGTAATATTACCCCACTGTTTAGAACCAGGAATTATTTTGAAGGCACCGCCTAACCAAAGCTTACCACCTGGGTAAGGAGTACTTTCAACATGATAAGTCATAGGTTGATGAAGATTAATAGCGTATGTTAGTCCTAATTTTGGATTAACTGTCATTGGTGACCATTCAACTCCACCGTTTGCCCCAGGAAGCATTCTCTTTCCTTCTTTCGTTGGAAGAACCCACATATTTTCCTGTGGAACCATTGCTTCTGAAAAACGGATTAGAGAACAATCACTTGCATCATGAACATAAACATGACCTGTTTTACCACCATGAAGCAAACCTTTAACCGTCTTACCAGCTTTATTTTTCACCGGTGTTATGATTACAGGCGAAACTGCATCTAAATCCCAAACGTCATGAGCGATGTACTGAAAATGGCATTTGTATTTACCACTTTCAAGATCAACAGCAACAACAGAGTTTGTATAAAGATTGTCACCTGGTCTAATTGAACCATCTAAATCTGGAGATGGGTTTCCTACAACAAAATAAACTGTTCCAGTTTCTTCATCTACAGCTGGGTTTTGCCAAACACCACCACCTAGAGTTTCATAAGGATCTCCAAGTTTTTTTAGTGCAGCCTTTTCTGCGGGGATATCTCTAAGCATATCCCTACCAGTAGCATCATGAGTTTCCCAAACACCTACTGAATTTTTAGGTATTGAATGGAAAGTCCACAAAACTTTACCAGAATTCATATCAAGAGCTTTAACGAAACCCCTAATACCATACTCTCCACCGTTAGTACCAATAAGTACTTTGTTACCAACAACAGTTGGAGCCATTGTTTCTGAATATCCAAGTTCTGGGTCTGCGAGTTGCGTCTCCCAAATCTTTCTTCCAGTTTTGGCATCTAAACCAACTACTTTAGCATCAAGAGTTGCTATAAAAACTTTATCATCTTTTACAGCAACACCACGATTGTTAGGTCCACAACAATATGTAGTTATTGGACCCATTTTATGTTTGTAGTGCCAAATTTCTTCACCAGTCTTAGCATCAAGTGCATAAGCATGACTAAATGAAGTCGTAACGTACATCACACCATTCACAACAATTGGTGATGTTTCCATAGAATCGACGACTTCCGTTTGAAAAATCCAAGCCGGTACAAGTTTTTTTACATTACCTGTATTAATCTGACTATTTGGATAGAATCTAGTTTGCTCATAATTGCCATTCGTATGCAAAAAATTACTGCTGTCAGAATCTGCTCTACTGAGCATCTCCTGAGAAACATTAGTATCTGCAGCATTAACATTTAATGCAAGGAACGAAGAAGCTATTAGACCAAACAATAGTTTGGGTAGTCGAACCATAAGTTTCCTCCTTAAAAAGTTTCTTTATGTTAATATTAAGATTTCCTTACTCATTATATAGCTAAAAACCGGAGTTTTTCAAACTTAAAATAATTAATATTTCTATTGGTTATTTTTTTTTTTGTGATAGTATCCCTCGGCTATGCCAGTTTTTCTTTGCTTAATTGTTTTTATTTTTCCTCTAACAACTGTTTCAGAAGATGTTTCTCTTGCAGATGCACAAAAAGCCTATCAAGACGGGGAGCATCTAAAGGCTTATAAAATGTGGAGATCCCTTGCGGATAGAGGTGACATAGTTGCCATGAATAATTTGGGATTCCTTTACGAACAAGGAGTGGTTGTAAACAAAGATTTAAATAAGTCTCTTGATTATTATCGCAAATCTGCAGAAAGTGGCTTTCCTACTGCACAATATAATGTAGGTGAAGCATATGCTGAGGGAAGAGGTGTTAAAAAAGACAATATAATTGCATTAAAGTGGTTTATACTGGCAGGTACAAGAGGTGACAAAGACGCTATAAACTACTACGAAAAAATCTTCAAAAAAATGTCTAAAGAAGAAGTAGAAAAAGCCAATGCTCTGGCAAGAAACTGGCGAACAAAGACTAAAAAATAATAGTTCTTTTATTACTTACAATTAGAGTCGTTTTTTTCACCTGAAGGCATCGTAGTCTTACAAAAAACAGCATTTTCTAATTTTGCATTGTCTATGTTGGCACCGGATAAATCTGCATTAGTAAAATCAGCATTAACAAAGTTTCCTGCACTCATGTCACTCTTAATTAGGGAAACATTTTTTAAATTTGCACCCTTAAAATAGCTATTAGAAAGTTTCGATAATGATAAATTAGCACCTTCTAAATTTGCATTTCTAAAATTTGCCCCCTCAAGGTTAGTGTATAAAGTTGTTTTTTCCATTTTTTTAGGAGATAAATCTGATTCTTTAAGCGAAGCATTTTCCAACTTTGCATTTTGCAAATTAGATCCTTGTAAATTTAGATTGTTTAATTTTGAATCGCTTAGGTCACAATACTCACACATTTTACTAACTTTGAATTTTTCAAGTTCGCTTTCTTTAAATCCCAAAGCACTAGAAGAATGGAATAAAAACAAAATTAAAAAAGGTCTTAAAAAAAATTTACTCATATATTAATGTTCTAATTGATTCACATGATACAATTTTATAAAAAATATTAAAGAAATTTTGGAAAATGATTAAAAAAAAATTCTTTAAAGATATTAACGATGAAATAATTGGTATAGATGAAGTAGGAAGAGGTGCTCTATGTGGCCCTGTAGTTTCTTGTGCAGTTTTACTCGATAAAACAATAATATCAGATAATTTATTTCTGGAGATTAATGACTCCAAAAAATTATCTGAAACCAAAAGGAATGTAATTGCATCTTTTATAAAAAAAAACTCTAAATTTTCTTTTGGATTAGCAACACATAAAGAAATAGACTCCATTAATATTTTGAAAGCAACTAACCTCTCAATGAAACGAGCCTTCAATTATTTTAAGAATTTTCCTAACAGAATAAAGATTGATGGAACTAAAACTTTTTTTCTTAATGATAAGACTGAATTTATTGTCCAGGGTGATAAAAAATCTGTTACAATCGCTGCAGCATCAATTCTCGCAAAAACTTATAGAGATAAAATCATGAAAAAATACTCTATGGACTTTCCAGAATATAAATGGGAGAAAAACAAAGGATACGGAACCAAAGAACATCTATTGGCATTAAAAGGTTGTGGGTTGTCACCAATACATAGAAAAAGTTTTGCTCCAGTAAAAAATTTAATTCTTTGAAATCGGAAGTTCCACATTAACCTCAAGACCACCAAGAGAGTTTGATTTTTTAAGCCATACTTTCCCCTTATATGTTTCAACAATATCCTTTACAATATTTAATCCTAAGCCTGTTCCAGGTTTTTGTTCATCAAGTCTAAAACCTCTTGCAAAAACTTTTGTTAATTCATCTTCAGGTAACCCCGGACCATCATCTATAAGAGAAAATCGCATTTTCTCATCCGAAACTCTGTCTAATTTCATTTCGATTAAATCTTCAGTCCATTTACATGAATTTTCTAACAAATTTCCAATTACCTCTTCCATTTCTTCTAAACTACTGTATACAAAAATATTTTTGCTTTTTTCAATTAACTTAATTGTAACTTTGGGATAGAGTTTCTTAAAAATATTTATCATCTTTTTTGTTAATCTAGAGAGATTGATTTTTTCTTTTGTAACTTTTCCTACAGAATCTAAATGTGCCTTTTTTAAATATCTATCAATATGCTTCTTCATCAATTGTAGTTGGTTCATCATCACGAAATTATCTTCTTTGGTCTCGTTAGAAATAACAGCTAGAGGTGTTTTAAGAACATGGGCTAAATTACCTACATGAGTTTTTGCCCTATCAACTATTTTTTCATTATGTTGAATTAAATCATTTATTTCAGAGGCAAGTGGTTGCACTTCTAATGGATATGTTTCCTCAAGTTTCTTCGCGTCACCATTTCGGATCAGAAATAATGACTTTTTTATCTTGTTTAATGGTAACAGGCCATATTGCACCTGAAGATAAACAGCTATAAAAAGTCCAAGACCTAAAACAAACAAGGATATTGATAAAGCTTTATTAAATTCAGAAACATTTTCTTTATACTCTTCAGTGTCTCCAGAAACCATAAATATTAAAGGACCGGAAAAACCAGGAAAAGAAATTTCTCTTTGGACAATATGCAATTCTTTTTTTTGGATAATCTCTTTTTTTCCAATATTGCCTTTTGTGACGGAGTCAACAAATTGAGCTCTTCCACCAATCAATCTTTTATCTAGTGTGAACAACTGATCCCACATTGATCGTGACCTACTTAAAGTCTTTGCTCCACTATTTATCTGCCAATACCAACCTGAATAAGGTTGAAAAAAACGAGGATCACCGATTGAACTAACCACTGTTATGTTATCAGTTGAATCTATGCGACTTGCCCCAATTAATGTTTCAAGCAAAAGAGTAAGCTTATCATCAAACGCTCTAACATTTGATTCTCTATTTAAATCGGATAAAACCACCCCAGTAGCTATAAGTGCCAAAAATATCCATACAAAAGCACTCGTAAACAACCTTAAAGCCAGTGAATTCATATCTATTCTTTATCTATAGAAAGTCTATATCCGTAACCTCGTTCAGTTTTTATAAGATTTAAACCCATTTTTTTTCTTAATCTACCAATAAAAACTTCAATGGTATTTGAGTCTCTATCAAAATCCTGATCATATATATGTTCTATTAATTCTGTTCTAGTAATTACCTTTTCTTGGTGATGCAAAAAATACTCAATTATTTTATACTCATGTGAAGTCAGTTTTAATTTTGTTCCATTAACAAAAACCTTATTTGATTTCATATCAAGCCTCAAGGGACCACACTCTAAGTTAGAAGTAGCATGACCAGCCGACCTTCTAATTAAAGCTCTCAATCTTGCCAATAATTCCTCCATTTGAAAGGGTTTAGTTACATAATCATCTGCTCCTGCATCAAAACCAGAAACTTTGTCACTCCATTGATCTCTGGCTGTAAGAATTAAAACTGGAAAAAATCTTTTTTCCTTTCTCCATTTTTCTAAAACAGTGATCCCATCAATCTTTGGCAAACCTAAGTCCAAAACCACTGCATCATATGGTTCCGTATCACCTAAAAAAAAACCTTCTTCTCCATCAAATGCCTTATCAACAGAATAGCCACTATCTTCAAGAGATTGTTTAATTTGTTTGTTTAAATTTGGATCATCTTCTATAACAAGTATTCTCATTCTTCCCCCCCGGAATGCACTGAAAGTATTGTCGACGTTCCAGCATCAACTCTTAGGTGCATTACTTTATTGTTAGAATCAATTATCATAATATCGTATACCCATCCAAAAAGACCCTTTTCACTATCCTTAAGATTAACAGAGATTACTCTGCCTAAAAATTCATTACGTACCTTATCTAATATTTCACTCAATGGCAAAATTTCTCCTTCATTCACTGCTTTGATTGCTTTATCATGATCACTTCTTAGATAAGTTTCCTCTTGTGCATCAAGATGAGTCCGTAAAAAAAAACAAAAAAAGATCAATAGAAATAATATAATCCTTGAATAAACCCTCACATTAATTTTTCCTTTACTTTATTCATCAACTTAGATCTAGGCCTTTTCTCAAACTCTTCTTTTGTTAACCATTTAAAATCTTGATGTTGTAATTTTCTTCTTAAGTTTATCTGAACTAACAACAGTTTCAAATAAAAATGACTAAATTCATGCTCAATTATTCCACAGTTTTTAAAACTTTCTGTCAAACGATGCTTTTTCAACCATGCATTAATTAACAATTTTTGTTCTTTTACAATCTTATTATTATTTTTTAATTCAATAAAATTTGTAATTGGAAACCCTGCTAAACCTTGAAGCAATCTTTTTCGTGATGTTTCTACAGCAAATTTATCCTTAAATTTAAGATATATTGAAACACCAATCTTTTTTTTTTTTTGTATTTTTTTTACTCTCAATTTCGAAAGAATGTTATTTTTTGTCAAACATTCATCATTTATTGGACAAATTATACATAGTGGTTTTTTAGGTTTACAAACCAAATTAGCCAAGTCCATCAATGACTGACAATAATAACGATTGTTTTTTTCTGGAGTCAATTTTGTTGCGAGAGACTTTAACCGGTGATTATATTTGTTATTGTAAATATCTAAGTCAAAAGCCCTTGTTAATATCCTTTTTATATTAGCATCAATTACAGCACTGGACTTATCATTTAAGATTGCGCAAATTGAACATGAAATGTAATCACCAATACCCGGAAGTTTTTTTAAAACATCAGGTTCAATTTCTAATTTTATTTTTTTAAGAATTTCTTTTGCTTTGTAAAGGTTTTTAGCTCTTTGATAGTACCCTAAACCCTGCCACAGAAATAAAATCTCATCTTCTGTTGCTTTGAAAAATGAATCCAAATTTGGCCATTTTTTTAAAAATCTTTTGTAATACGGTATAACTGTCTTTACACCAGTTTGCTGAAGCATAACTTCAGAAATCCAAATCGCATAAAAATTTTGATTATTTTTTTTTCTCCATGGCAAGTCTCTCTTGTTAGAATGATACCACTGAAGAATTTTTTTTCCCCATATACTCTTAAAATTTTTATTAATATAATAATCTTTAATCATGAAAGTTAAAAATAAAGAGTATACTAAGTCATCGGTTAAAGTTTCAACACTTTTACCTAAAATATTAAAACCCATAAAGAAAAAGTTTGGATCAAAGCTTTTAGAAATTAAATTTAACTGGGAAAAAATCATTGGCAAGGAAATTGCCTCGAAATGTTTTGTTTCATCCTTATATATAAAAAATAATAAAAAAGTTTTAATTGTGATCTCAAATAATAACGAAATATTTGAACTTGCATATTCTTCTGAACGGATAAAAAAAAAAATTAATAATTTTTTTCTAAAAGATGAAATTGACGAAGTTAAGTTTAAAAAATCGTTACAAGTATAAGTATTTATGTTAAAAAATAAAATGTTGATCCGTATATGAAAAAAATCAAAATAATTTTTATATATCTAGTTTCCTTTTTCTTATTATTTTCTAGTAAGACTGATGCTAGAATAATAGATACAATTGAAGCGCTACAGGAAAAAACTCTTGGAGATAAAAACGCACCAATCAAAATAGTTGAATTTGCATCACTAACTTGTGGTCATTGTGCCAAGTTTCATAATGAAGTTTTCCCTTTGTTAAAAGAAAATTTCATAGATAATGGCACTGTATTTTATACATACAAAGATTTTCCCCTAGATAAGTTTGCTCTTAAAGCATCCATAGTTGCAAGATGCTCTGGGGAAAAAAAATTTTTTAGTTTTCTCAAAGTTTTGTATGGCAAACAGAAAGACTGGACACAAGCTAAAGATCCATTTAAATCGCTTCTAAAGATTGCAAAGCTTGGTGGATTGAAGAACGAAGAAATTAAGGTATGCGTAGGAAACAAATCGATTGAAGATGGATTATTAAAAGATAGATTAAATTCATCAAAAAGATTTGATATAACTGCGACTCCAACACTTTATTTTGATGGAAAAAAATATAAAGGAGACCTTACTTATGAAGCCGTTAAATTAAAAATAGAATCTATACTGAATTAAAATATTGTTTACTGTAAATAAATTAAAAATCATTGGTTTTAAATCCTTTGTATACCCAACGGAACTTTTAATAGAAGAGGGCGTCTCGGGTATAATTGGTCCCAACGGTTGTGGAAAATCAAATATTTTTGAAGCTATCAGATGGGTAATGGGAGAGTCTTCATCGAAAAGTCTACGTTCTGGATCAATGGATGATGTGATTTTTAATGGAACAGAGAACCTTCCTGCAAAAAATTTTGCTGAAGTTTCTATCGAATTAAATAACTTTGAAGATGAAATCTCAAATATAGATATAAAAGATAAAAAATTAATTATTTCCAGAACTATTGAAAGAGGAGTAGGCTCATTTTATAAAATTAATAATAAGGACGTTAGAGCAAAGGATATAAATATTCTTTTCTCTGATTCAGGTAGTGGGCCAAGATCTAGTTCCATAATTGGACAGGGTAATATAGATCAAATAATTAATTTCAAACCTATTGATAGAAAAATTATTCTCGAAGACGCAGCAGGGATTTCTGGCTTACAAGCTAGAAGGCATGAATCAGAATTAAAACTTCATGCAACCGAAATTAATCTAGAAAAGATTGATATAAATCTTAATGGCTTAATTGAACAAAAAAAGAATTTGTCAAGACAAGCAAGACAAGCACATAGATATGAACAAATATCAGAATCTATAAAATATTTTCAATCTTTATTGATTTTCCAAGAATGGAAAAGTGTTGTTAATGAAATTGAAGGCTTCAAAAACAAAATAAATAATTCAGCAGGTTTGTTAAAGAAAATAATTGAAGAGTCTAAAAATCAAAAAAATTTAATGGAAAATAAAAACAGAGAAATTCAAGAAATCCAAAAATCAAAAGAATCTTTTAGTAACAACTTATATAAAGTAGAAGGCGAAATAAAAAACTTAGAAAATAATCTTGAGAGTGTCGAAACAAAAAAGAATGAAATTAGAGCATTTATAACAACTATAGGAAATGACTTAAGTTTAGAGAAAAAAAGATTTAGTGAGATCCAAAATTATATAAACGATCTAAACAAAAGAATTAATGATTCTGATCATCTAAAAAAAAGCAAAAATCGCTTAGTAGAATTAGACTTAGAAGAGTCTAAACTTAAAAGTGAAATAAAAAAATTAGAAACAATTTTTGTAAATGAAATCCAACTGACTTTGGGAGAAGAGTTTAAATCTGATAATCTAAAGGAAACAAAGGAAAATCTAGTTAACAACAGACTAAAAATTGAAAAAGAAATAAAAAATAACAACAAAATAATTTCTGATTGTGAAAGTCTTCTTAAGAAGAATGAAAATAATCATCAAGAAAGATTAAACAAAAATAAAAGTTTAGAAAAAAATATTGCAGAACTAAAAAATAATATTAATTCTTTAACTAAGCAAAAAATCTCATCAAAAAACACTATAAATGAGCTAATTTTGAAAAGCGAAGAGATTACTAAAAAATTGACACAATTTCAGACTGAAATAAAAACACTAGATAGATTGAAAGGAAATATGAATTTATCTAAAGAATCAATTGTGAATCTTTTAAAAATAAAAAAGGGGTATGATAATTCTGTTTATGCCGCTTTAATGCATGAATTAGATGCAACGCTAAAAAAATCTCCTAAAAGATGGGAATATAAAAGAAATGAACAACACATTGAACCAATAGAAAACCCATTATCAAATTTTGTTACTGCTCCTAAAGAACTTTTACCAGTCTTATCACAAATAGGTTTAGTATCGAAAAAGGAGGAGGGTCTAAAAAAACAAAAAGAATTAAAAACAGGTCAAATGCTTGTGGATTTGCATGGAAATATTTGGAGATGGGATGGTTTTATTTCTGAAGATAATTTACAAAAAAAAAAGTTTATAGATTATCAACTTAAAATTGATCACCTTATTTCTGAAGAAAAAAAAATGGCAGAAAAATTGAATCAGATAAATAATAAAAAGATTAATGAAATCAATTTAGAAAAAAAGATTTATGAAAATGACAATATTCTTAAGAAAAAAATAGAACATTCACAAAAAACTTTAGATGAAACATTACTAAAGTTATCAAGTTTAAAAGATAAAATTTCCATTTCAAAAAATAACATGGATAAATTTAAAGAAAAAAATACTTTTTTAAATAGAGAAAAAGAAAGACTTAATAAAGAAATTAAAATAATTGAAGACAAGGAGTTTGATTTTTCAAAAAACGGTGAAGAAAAATCTAAGCCCCAAAAAGATAATTTGCAAAAAAATATACAAAGTTTAGACCAAAAATTAGAAGAAAAAAGGAGAGAAATTTCTTATTTAAAAGAAGAAATAATGAAAAAAGAAATTAATCGAACTTTTAATTTAAATGATATAGAGAAAAACAAAACAAGAATTTTAGATTGCAACAAGCAAATCAAAATACTTTATGAGAGAAAAGGTTTGTATTTAAAAGAAGAAAAAAAATTAGAAAATCTTCCAAACGAACTAAATAAAAAAATTATCGATCTTCAAGGTCATCAAAACGAAATTAAAAAAAAATTAAATGAAATTGAAAACTCACTATTAGAAGTGGTTGAAAGTTATAAAAAAGCTGAATCTAAATTTTACCAATTGGAAAAATCAAGAGAAAATCAAAGAAATGAAATGGTTAGAATTGAAAGTTCACTTGAGAATTATAGTATTAAAGAAAAGGAACTTAGAAAATTAATTTTTGATAGATCATCAAGTCAGCCTGAAGAATTAGAAAAAGAATTGCAAGAAAACAAAAAAAATAATCTTGAACTTGAGAATGAACAATCGATTAAAGAAAAATTAGAAAAACTAAATTTTCAAAGAGAACAAATGGGACCAGTTAATCTTAGGGCAAAGTTGGAGGAAGAAGAAATAAGTAAAAGTATCAACGAACTTGAGTTAGAAAAAAATGATCTTTTCCAAGCAATAGAAAAGCTTAGAGTTGCAATTAATAAAATAAATCATGAAGGAAAAAACAGATTAGTAGTGGCTTTTGAAAAAGTTAACAAGAATTTTTCTGACCTTTTTACAAAGCTTTTTGAAGGAGGTGAGGCAAAACTAGAATTAATTAGATCAGATGACCCTCTACAGACAGGATTAGAGATATTTGCTAGGCCGCCTGGAAAAAAGTTGTCAACAATTAGTCTTTTATCAGGAGGTGAAAAAACGTTAACAGCAATAGCTCTAATTTTTTCTATTTTCTTAACAAATCCATCACCTATATGTATTTTAGATGAGGTTGATGCTGCTCTTGATGATTTGAATGTCGAAAAATTTTGCAAAATTCTTGCAGAACTCAAAAATGCAACAAAAACTAAATTTCTTATTATAACACATCATAAATTCACTATGGCATCTATCGACAGAGTATATGGAGTTACAATGGCTCAAAAGGGTATCTCAGATATTGTATCTATAGATTTTGCAAATGATGAGTCTATAAAAAGTTCTGCACCGTAAAAAAGATTAAGCATTCATGAATAACAAAAAAAAATTAGAAATATCCGAAAGAATAAAAAATATTGAAAACAAAAAAACCAAAGAAAAAAACTTAAAGCATCATAATTCTGGATTTGGAATCGGATTAAAGGTCTCACTTGATTTAATCTCCCCAATATTTGTAGGAATATTAATTGGGTTAGGTATAGATAAAATTTTTTTAACTAAACCTATATTTTTCCTTATATTTCTGATATTAGGAATTGTTGCGGGATTTTTTAATTTGTTTCGTGCAACAAAGACATTGAAATAATAATTTTTTTATTTGAGAGATTTTTTGGCTAGTCCACTTCAACAATTTGAAATTAAGAAACTATTTCCAATAGAAGCTTTTGGTTATGATGTTTCATTCACAAATTCTTCTTTAGCCATGATGATAACGGTTTTTCTTATAACATTCTTCATGTATTTAGGACTAAAAAATGCATCTATTATTCCAACAAAAAAACAGTCCTTAGTTGAAATATCGTATGAATTTATTGCAAGTATGATTAGTGATAATATAGGGAAAGAAGGAATGAAATACTTTTCTTTTGTTTTTACACTCTTCTTATTTATTTTGTTGGGAAATTTGTTAGGAATGTTTCCATATAGTTTTACGTGGACAAGCCATATTATAGTCACATTTTCAATAGCCTTTTTTATCTTTTTAGGAGTAACAGCAATTGCAATTCACAAACATGGGATAGTAAAGTTTGCAAAATTTTTTGCTCCAGCTGGAGTACCAAGACCAATGTTAATTTTATTGATTCCTATTGAGCTGATTTCCTACCTATCCAGGCCAATAAGTCTTTCGGTGAGGTTGTTTGCAAATATGATGGCAGGTCATACTTTGTTAAAGGTGATAGCAAAGTTTGTTTTTACTCTCGGTGCAGCTAGTTTTATTGTAGGAGGAATTATACCCCTAGGTTTTTTGGTTGCACTTACAGGTTTAGAAATTGTAATTGCATTTCTTCAGGCTTATGTATTTGCAATATTAACTTGTTTATACATCAATGATGCAATACATTTACATTAATTTTTTTAATTTTTAATAAGGAGTGACTTATGGATGTTGAATCTGCAAAGCTTTTAGGTGCTGGAATAGCCGTTCTAGGTGTAATTGGATCAGGAATAGGAATTGGTTCCATTTTTGCTGCATTTATTTCAGCTGTAGGAAGAAATCCAGAAGCTAGAGAACATGTTTTCACCATGACAATGTTAGGTTTTGCTTTAGTGGAAGCACTAGCTTTATTTGCGCTAATCATAGCACTATTGTTATTATTTGTTTTTTAATATGTTCAATAGGATTATTTTTCTTTTACTTACAAGTTTAATTTTTCCAACTAAATTACTTAACGCCACAGAAAGTCAAGGTGGGATGCCTCAACTCAATCCAGAGTCATTCACCTCACAAATTTTTTGGCTTTTTTTCTTTTTTACTTTTCTATTTTTTTTAAACCACTTTTATTTTCTACCTATCTTAAAAAAGATTAGAGATAATAGAGAAAAAACTATAGAAGACTTTATCTCCGAGGCAAAAAAAATAAATAGTTCAGTTGAAAATATAATCCAAAACATTAAAAAAGATTACCAACTAGCCAAAAATGATTATGACAAAATAGTTCAATCATCTTATGAAAAGAAAAAACTAGAGTATGAAAAAAAATTAAGTGACGTTGACAAAAGTTATGAAACAAAGAAAGACGCTTTAAATAATCAGTTATTAGAAACAAAAAACAAAGTGATTTCAAATCTTGAGAATTACGCACTTACACTGTCAGATAATATATACAAGATCATAATGCAAAAAAAAGATAGTGGAACGAAGAGTGAATTGAAAAAATTAATTATGGAGATTCATAAATGAGTCTAAATTTTTTAGATGATGCAACTTTGTGGGTTGGTGTATCATTCGTAATTTTTATTCTTTTAGCCTTCAGACCTATTTCTAAGAATTTGTCTGATAGCTTAGATAAAAAAATTAACGAACTTAAAATGAGACTTGATGAGTCCAAGAAGCTTAAAGAAGACGCAACTGTTCTTTACAATGAATATCTTGTCAAAAAAGAAGAAAATTTGAAAAGAATTAAGCGCATGAAATCCGAGGCTATTAAAGAATCAAAATTAATCGAACAAAAAATTTCATCAGAATTGGAATTAGCATTAAAAAGAAAAAATAGGAATTTCAATCAAATTGCTTCTCAAATGGAGTCCAAAATTACAGAAGAAATTAAAAATGAGATTCTTAAAATAGCTTTGATATACGCTGAAAAAAGAATTAAAAAAAATATATCTAATGACGACAATAAAAAACTAATTAAGGATTCACTAGAAAAAATCTCCAGCCATCTATAAACACAATTTTTTATGGCAGTTCACACCAAACTATCTAATAAAGAAATTTTAGATATTCTGCAAGAATACAATCTTGGAAACTTACTTGAATTTCATGGAATTAAAGAGGGAATTGAGAATACCAACTATCTAATAAAAACTGATAAAGATAAAGTTGTACTTACTATATTTGAGAATAGAGTTAAACAAAATGAAATACCTTTTTTTTTGGACCTTATGGAACACACTAACCAAAAAGGTATCAAATGCCCAATACCAATTATTAATAAAAAAAATTTAGTAATAAATAGTATTAAAAACAAAAAATATTCTATTTTTTCATTTATAAATGGAAAATCTAAAAAAAAATGGAATGAAAAAGAATGCTTTTTGGTAGGCAAAATGCTTGGCAACTTTCATACGATAAATAGAAATTTTAAACGCAAAAAAAAAAATAATTTCGGACACTATTCCTGGAATAATATTTTTAATAAATGCACAAAGAAAATAAACAAGGTAATTCCAGACTCATATGAATTAATTAAAAAAGAAATAGATTTTGTTATTTCTAACTGGCCAAAAGACTTGCCTAAGGGAATAATTCATGCAGATTTATTCCCGGACAATGTTTTTTTTTTAAATAAAAATATTAGTGGTATACTTGACTTTTATTTTTCGTGTTATGATTTTTTTTCTTACGACTTAGCAATCGTTATAAATGCATGGTGTTTTGTTGATCAGGATTTTAATTACAAATTTTCTAAAGAAATTATTAGGGGTTACGAATCTTCTAGAAAACTAAAAAAGAATGAAAAAGAAAATTTTAATATTTTCCTTAGGGGGGCAACATTAAGATTTTTACTAACAAGAATTTATGACTCGATTTTTATTAATAAAAAAACTTTCCATGATCCAAAAAATCCCTTTGAATTCTTTACAAGATTAAAGTTTCATTCAAAACTTAAAGACGGAGATTTTTTTTGAACAGACAATATATAATTTATACGGATGGTTCATGTATTAAAAACCCAGGTCCAGGGGGTTGGGCAGCTATCATCTTATATAATAATCTAAAAAAAACAATTGTCGGATCTGAGATTCAAACAACTAATAATAGAATGGAACTAATTGCCGTTATTGAAGCAATAAAAAAAACTCAAGATGCATCCTCTATTAAATTATTTACTGACAGCAAATACGTAAAAGATGGCATTACTTTGTGGATTAATAAATGGAAAACAAACGAATGGAAAACCTCACATAAAAAAATGGTAAAAAATTCAGACCTTTGGAAAGAATTAGATTTTCGTTGCAAAAAACTTAATATTGAATGGAAATGGGTAAAAGCTCACAGTGGGCAACCTTTGAATGAGGAAGTCGACGCATTGGCAAGGCAACAAGCCGAAAGTATTTAAATAGATGATAATACATTTTCAGCTTTACTTAGATTAAGTTCCGCTTCATTTTCAGGAAATAATTTTACTATTAATCCATCATCTATTACCATTGCAAATCTAGAAAATCTTTTGCCCAAGCCAATATTACTAAAATCCAACTCCAGCCCAGTTTTGTCAATTAAACTTCCGCCTAAATCTGCAAGAAAGCCTATATCGTTTTCTGCGTAAGAATTTCCCCATGCTTTCATAACAAATGGGTCATTTACTGAAACAAAATAAATCTTATCTATCCCTTTTTCTTTGAAATCTTTACTAAGTTTAATGTATCCAGGAAGGTGTCCTTCAGAGCATGTAGGAGTAAATGCTCCAGGTACACCAACAAGAATTATTTTCTTTTGGGCAAAAAGTTTAGATGATCTTAATTTTTCAGGACCCGATTCTTTAATAATGAAAAAGTCTAAATCTGGGAAACATTCATTTTCTTTTATTTTCATACTTTATTTTACCAAATTTATTTCTCTAAGGACAAGATCTTTTGTTAAAATTTCTGGTAGCAATTGACCATTCTTATTTTTTGGACCAAAAACTATATTTACTGGAATGCCAAATCTATTATAACGAGAAATAAAATTTAAAATTAATTTATCTTTTTTGGTCCAGTCACCTCTAATTGTTTTTACATTATTTTTCAAAAAATATTTTCTTAATTCATTTGAATTAAGTGTAATGACTTTATTCATCTGACAAGTTGCACACCAATCAGCAGTAAAATCCAAAAAAATTAAATTATTTTTTTCTAAGTACGAATCGAGCAATTTTTCATTAAAATCTTCCCAATTTATAAATTCTTTTTTTGGTAACTTATCAAAAAAAAATACAAAAAAAACAGCAAAAATCAGTGCTGAAAAAACATATTTAAATTTGCTTCTTTCAATAAGAACTGAAAGAAAGATTATAATTGATATTATTGACAAAATAATCTTTAGATTCATTTCAAGGAGTGTTAAAAGCCAAGCAAATGATAAAATTAAAAATATTCCCATAAGGTATTTAAGATCTGACATCCATTTTCCAGGTTTTGGAAAATAATTGATTAATCTTGGCGCACACAAAAAGATTATGTATGGAAAAGAAAAGCCTAAAGAAACAAAAAAGAAAATGAAGAAAATCATTACATTGGATGCCATTAATGAAAAACCTATCGCTGTGCCTAAAAAAGGAGCGCTACATGGTGTAGCCAATAGAGTTGCAAATGCTCCTGATAAAAAATGCCCTAAATATGAAGGATTATTAAATTTTTTAGTAATCTTGTTTGTTAAAAATTGTGGGGATAGTATTTCAAAAAAACCAAAAAGATTTAATGAAAAAAACAATATTATCGTTGAAATTAGTATCAAAAAATATTCATTCTGAAATTGGAAACCCCAACCAACATCAACACCAATCATTCTAAATATGCAGACAAAAGCCGATAATAGAAAAAAAGAAAAAATTATTCCTAAAATTGTGCTTATTGAAAATTTTACAACCTTCGATTTTTTTTCTCTTCTTATGCTAATAAATGAATATAATTTTAAAGATAAAACAGGTAAAACACAGGGCATAAAATTCAGAAGCACCCCACCTAGAAATGCTAGAAATAAATAAAAAAATACTCCTTTATTACCTTTTTCAAGTTTTTTTAAATCAATAAAAATTTCTTCAAAAAACTTTCCATTTGATACCACAAGAAAAAATCCATCTTTAGAGTCTGCTAATTTTTTCTCTGCTGAAACTTTAAGAGTAAAATCTTTTTTTTTTTCTATAGATTCAATTTTATATTGGCTTTTTGAAGAATAAGTAAATGCCTGAAAATCGTCATTGAGTTTATCATTTTTAATTCTAACCAATAGCTTTTTTTCATTAACTTTTTTTAAAAAAACTTCAAACTCTCCAAGGTTAAGATGCGGTACTTTTTTTAAATAAGAATAAATTTCTGTCTCATTAACTGAGTCTATGTAGTCCGAGAAATTGAATTTAATATGTTTTATTGCCTCTTTTGGAATACACAAATCCTTACAAACTAGATAATTAATTTCCAGATTTGACTGAAGTATTTTTTTGTCATTTTTGAGCTTTACCTTAATAGGAAAAATAACTTCTTTTTCATATCCAATTGTAGTTATTTCATTATCTGTATATTTACTTGGAAATGGATAAAGTATCTTATAATATTCAATATTTTTATCATCAATCCAATTTATTTTCATTGGGAAGCCAGTATCTCCTGGATTTTTCCAATAGGTCTTCCATCCTTTATCAAGATTAATTTTTATTCCAAAAAAAAACTCATCTCCTATTTTTATTATTTTTTTTGGGACAATTTCTAACGAGGAAGGTTCTTCAAAATTAAATTCATTTGAATTGCCAAATTTTGACAAGAATAATGTCAAAATAAAAATAAAAAAAAATCTCATAATAAAAAATCTTATGTTTGAATAAAAAATAAATATCTGTAATAATTTAACTATGAAACGTTCCTATTTAAAGGGAAATATAATATGTGCACTTCCTCAACTTAAAGATATTTTCTTTTCTAGAAGCATTATATACATTACACACCATAACAAAGATGGAGCTGTAGGAATCGTTTTAAATTATAAAATCATGGATATTAAAGGAGCTGAATTATTTAAAAAGTTAAATATCAATGATATAAAACATAACTTAGACCTTAATTTTCCATTCCATATCGGTGGACCTCTTAGTCAAAATAATGGATTTATTCTTCATTCAAATGATTATAAAAGCGAACACACTTCTAAAGTTTCCAAGAATGTAAAGTTAACATGCTCTACAAACATCCTGACTGATATAGCAAACAACAAAGGACCACAAAAATATTTTATCTCGCTGGGATACTCAGGATGGGCAGCAGGTCAATTAGAAAATGAAATTAAACAAAACAGCTGGATTAATATAAATGAAGAATTAGAGCTACTATTTGATACTCATTCTACAAAAAAATGGGATTTGGCAATAAAAAAAACGGGAATTGATTTTACAAAATTTTCTAGTTTTTCTGGGAATGCTTGAACTGAAATTTATTGGGATTTCTTTTTCAAAAATTTCTCTAATTGATTAATATCATTATTAATTATTTCAAAATTCTCCTTTTTTTCTAAAATATTTTTTAATTCATTGGGGTGCTGGGTTACGTTTGAAATTGCTTTATTAACTGTCTCTAAAAATTTTCCGTAATGGGCTGTAGCTAAGTAAATATTTTTTTCTCCTTTTTTCAAGTATTTACTTCCTATTGCATAACCAACTGCTGTATGTGGATCTAATATAACGCTAAATTTTTTGTAAATTTGTCTTATTGTTTTTAAAGTATCATTATCATTAACTTTCCCGGAAATAAATATTTTTAATAAATCACCATGAAGTTTTGGTGAAATTCTAAAGGATCCAGTTTTATCTAAATTTATAAATAATTCACTAATTAATTTGCTTTCCTTTGAGTAATGAGAGAGCAACCTTTCAAAATTGCTTGAAACTTGAATATCCATGCTTGGGCTCAATGATTGTGATGTTTGTTTTTTTCTCATAAAACCAGAATTAAAAAAACGTGTTAAAATATCATTCTTATTAGATGCTACAATTAATTTATTTATTGGAAGCCCCATTAATTTAGCAACAAATCCTGCATAGACATTACCAAAGTTTCCAGTTGGGACTACAAAATTGACAGTGTCAAAATTTCTTTGAACTTTAAAATATGACCAAAAATAATACACAAGCTGACCCATTATTCTTACCCAATTTATTGAGTTAATTGCGGCTAAATTAAATTGTTTTTCATTATTATTTTTTGCAAAAAATCTTTTTACCAATTTCTGGCAATCATCAAAATCTCCTTTAACTGCTAAAACAAATACATTATTTTTGTTAAATGTTGTCATCTGTTTTCTTTGTATTTCACTAATTTTTTTAAATGGAAAAAGAACAAAGATTTTTACTGAGTCTGATTTCGAACATCCGTAGATTGCAGCTGATCCAGTGTCACCAGAAGTAGCTCCAAGAATTGTTAATTTTATTTTATTTTTTTTTAAAACATATTCATAAATATTACCAAGTAATTGCAAAGCGTAATCTTTAAATGCAAAAGTTGGTCCATGAAAAAGATTTAGAATAAACTCTTTCTCATTTAGACAATCAATTGAAATTCTTTCACTTTTAGAAAAGTTTTCGTAAGTTTTCTGGCAAATCTTTTTATATTCAGCTAAAGGTATATTTGGTTCTACAAATGGTTTTGTTAATTCAAAAGCTAGTTCATGATACTCAAGGTTTTTTAGTGACAAAATTTTTTTTTTGGATAGACTGGGTAGTTTATTTGGGACATATAATCCACCGTCTTTTGCCATACCATTTAACAGAACATCTTCAAAATTCTGATTTTTATCCAACCCTCGCGTAGAAGAATAAAGCATCATTTTTTTTCTCTTATATTAGCAAAGAAAAAAACTCCCACTAGTCCAAAAGCCATCATCAACCATGTTATTGCATACTGAAAATGATTATTTCTCAAATAAATTCTTGTCTGATTTCCTAAAGGAAAGCCGTTTGGACCATTTTGTATAGCCTCTAAATAAAAATTTTGTTCAATATTAAACCCGGCAATTCTTTGAATTTTGGATGGTTCAACAAAGAACCAAAAATTTTCTTTTTCGTCATTATCTGGTTGAAATCTTCCTTTTCTTCCTGGCAGTCTAATGATAGCCTCAATTTTTTTTTTTCCAAAAAGTAAGTTTTCATTTCTCATTCTTTTTTCTTTTTTATTTAATGGAACCCATCCTGTATCAAAAATTATAACTTTTCCTGATTCTTCTTTCAAAAAAGTTAGAATGTGAAAACCATTATTGCCATTTTTACTCAAAGCTGGCATAAAAAACTCAAATTCATTCAATAATTTACCTAAAATTTTTATTCTCTGAAACTCATGATCTGATGGAGTATTAATTTGAGAAATCATCTTAAACTCTGATTCAAATCTGTTTGTCCTCTCATTAATCAAATTTGTTTTCCATTCCAAACGATTAAACTGCCATATAGATAAACTTATTAGAATTGATAGACCTAGAAGAAAAAAAATTGCAGGAACCAAGTTGGGCTTTGAAATGTAATAATTTTTATTATTAAAACTGAATTTCATTGGTGGCTAAACAGATGCCCACCAATAAACAAAGGTAAAAAGAAAGAGCCACACAACATCGACAAAATGCCAATACCATGCAGCAAACTCAAAGCCTAAATGTTTCTGAGGTGTAAAACCACCGGCAAGACCCCTAAAAAAACATACTAACAAAAATATTGTACCTATTATAACATGAGCACCATGAAACCCTGTTGCCATAAAGAAAGTTGAAGGATAAATTCCCTCGTCTATAGAAAAAGTTGAGTGATAATATTCATATGCTTGAAAAGCTGTGAAAATAATTCCTAGTAGAATCGTCAAAAATAAAAAAATTAAAAAATTCTTTCTATCATTTTGCTTTAAAGCGTGGTGAGCCCAAGTAACTGTTCCACCTGATGCCAATAAGATAAATGTGTTAAGTAATGGAATTCCAAAAGGTGGAATAAGTTCTATATTTTCTGGTGGAAAAACTCCCCCAAGTACTTCTTGCCTACCAATTAGTTCAGGACTATTTTCTCCTGGATAAAATGCCACATCAAAAAAAGCCCAAAACCATCCCGAAAAAAACATTACCTCTGAAGCAATAAAGAAAATCATCCCATATCTGAGCCCTATTTGAACAACCTTATTATGAAACCCACCTTTTTCTGATTCATAAATAACATCTTTCCACCAAAACATTGATGATATTATTACAGAAACTCCGCCCACAGCAAAGATAATACCTGATTCTTCATGCATAAACTGAATAAAGCCCCAAGCTGTAATTAGAAGAGAAAAAGCCATTACCAAAGGCCAAGGACTTGGATCAACTAAGTGGTATGGATGTTTTTGATTATCACTCATTTCTTATTTTATGTACATTGTATATGATAAAGTTAACTCCTGCAAATCTCCAATCACTTTATCATCCTTTAAAGCGGGGTCAATAAAAAAAGAAACAGGCATTTCTATAGTTTCTCCAGGTAAAAAAACCTGCTCCTCAAAACAAAAGCATTCAATCTTATTAAAGTACTGACCTGCTTGAAGTGGACTGACATTAAAAACTGACATGGTTTTAACTTCCGCATCAGATTTATTTATTGCCTTAAAAAAAGCAAGGGTGTTTTCCCCAATTTTTACTTTTATTAGATTTTCTAATGGTTCAAAGTATAATTTTGAGTTTTTCTCTGTTGTTGAATCAAATCTAACTTTAATTTGACCAACGGCTTTTTTCGATGAAAGGTTTTCTTTTACAACTCTTGGGGTTCCACCATATCCAGTCACCTGGCAAAAAATCTTATATAGTGGAACTGAAGCATAGCTTAAAAAAAGCATAAAAAATGCAAAACCGATTAAATAAAATGCCTGCGACCTTATGTTTTTTTTTTTATTCACTAAAATCTCAGTATTGTTACACAATAAAAAATAACAACCAAAACAAAAAGTGCTATCCCAAGAGCTAAATTTTTTTTTCTTCTATTATCCATTACATTAAAAATGAGTCAAAAACTAAAATTAAAAAGACCAAATATAAATATAATATTGAATATTTAAATAATTTTGGGGCATAAAGCATTGAGTCATTATCTTCAGTCTTGAATAACTTGTAGGCTAAAAAAACAAAGTAAACATTTAGTAGTAATGATGAAATTAGGTAAACATGACCAGAAAAATTTAAATAGTATGGTAATAATGAAATGATTGATAATAAAATAGAATATATTAAAATTTGAGCTTTTGTTTTTTCTCTTCCACTTACAACTGGTAACATTGGAACGTTTGCCTTTGAATATTCAGTATCTTTGTATAAAGAAAGAGCCCAAAAGTGAGGGGGTGTCCAAATAAAAATAATAGCAAATAACAGAATCGGGAATAAACTTATGTCACCAGTTGTACATGCCCAACCAATTACTGGAGGAAATGCTCCAGCAGCTCCACCTATAACAATGTTGTGGGGTGTTCTTCTTTTTAACCAGATTGTGTAAATAAAAATGTAAAAAGCTATTGAAAAGGCGAGCAAAAAAGCAGCAAAATAATTTACTGACAAACCTAAAATTACTATTGAAACTATTGACAAAACAATCCCAAATCCTAAGGCATCATAAGCATCAATCTTTCCCATAGGTATTGGTCTTTTCTTGGTCCTATCCATTAGCGCATCTATATCCCTATCATACCACATATTAATTGCTCCAGAAGCTCCGGCACCTAAGGATATACAAAAAATTGACAACACAAAGAAAAAAGGATGCATATTTATTGGGGACAGTAGCAAACCACATACCGACGTAAAAATAGCTAATGCCATCACCCTAGGTTTTAGCAAGGTAAAAAAATCACTAACAGAGCTCTGGGAACTAAAAAAGTGAGTTTGGTGCTTGGCGGATCTTGATTTCAAACCTTCCTCCAAAGGTTAAGCTA
>CAYYMX010000014.1:0-23353 GCA_964473045.1 uncultured Alphaproteobacteria bacterium
AAAAAATAAATTTGAGTCTTTGTCTTCTCATGAAGCCATCTCAAACTTTTCTGGGGCAATTAACACCTTAGTCACTTCCTGTTACAAGATTGCCAATGATATTAGACTTTTATCTTCTGGGCCTAGATGTGGGATTGGAGAGATTATTTTACCTTCTAATGAACCTGGTTCATCTATAATGCCAGGAAAAGTCAATCCAACTCAATGTGAAGCAATGTCCCAAGTATGTTTGTACTTAATGGGCCTGCATTTTTCAATTTCCATAGCTGCCAGCCAAGGTCATTTTCAATTAAATGTAAACAAAACTATGATTTGTTTTTGTATTCTAAGAACTATTAGACTTATCACTGAAGCATTAAATTCATTCAATAACAAATGTGTAAAAAATATTGAGGCTAACATAATTAGAATAAATGAAAATGTTGAAAAATCCCTAATGCTTGTAACTGCATTAAATCCAAAAATTGGTTACGAAAAGTCTGCTGAGATTGCAAAAAAAGCATTTTCAGAAAGTATTACGCTAAAAGAAGCAGCCGTCAGCCTAAAATATCTAACAGACAAAGAATTTGATGAGATTGTTAAACCTAATAAAATGACAAAAATCGATTAATTCAAAAATAAATCAAGAATATCTTCAGTATTAATAGACTCATTATCATTATTTTTAAAAAGTTTTTTAATTGATTTTGGATCAATTATAATTTTTTTTTTGTCTTTAAGAATTTCTTTTATTCCTACTGAAAATAACTTATCTCTAATTTTATTTAAATCATAACTTATTTTGTAATCTTTTGTATTTCCAGACAAATTGACACCAAAATCTGGCAAATTATTATATTTCTTTGTAGAAACTAAAACTCTATTCTTAAGATTTATTTTTTCATTAATTAAATTATATTCACCATTTGTATTTACTTTTACATTTTTTTGAATAGTTTCAACATCTTTTAAAAAAAGCATACCCCTAGAGATATTGATTTTTCCTTTTAAAGATTCAAGTTTTGAAAAACCACTCCAATTTCTTTGATCAATTAAATTTGCAAATTTCAAAAAAGTATCAGCTTCGTCAACTTTTTTAGCAAATTTTTCAAAATCAATTCCCTTAAATTTTAGGGAACCAGACTTGAAATTTCCTTCTATTTCTAATCTTCTTATAAAATTTGTGAAATCTTTACTGATATCATTCATATGAAAATTCAAAGAACAATCAAATAATCCTCCAAAAATATCGTATTTTGTTTTCCCAAAAAACTTTTCATCTAAAAATAAACCATCAATCGAAAAAAAACCAGAAATTTTTCTTTTCATTATTTCGTAGTTTATTAATGAATTAATTTCAGAATTCTTTAGCTTAGATTTTAGATCAACAATCTTTAATGTTTTCCCATTTGAAACTATTTGGAAAAAAGTATTCTGAAAAAATTCAGTTTTGAATTTAATTTTTTCAATTGCAACATCAATCTTTATGTCAATAGATTCAGAAATAGTTTTAATTTTAAAAATTTTTTGGTGATTTACAAAAAAAACAAGTTTGTTACCAAGAATAAACATTTCTTCAATATTCAAAAATTTACTTTTTGCTTCACCTCGAATAATTAAATTTTCATTGTCTAAAATTGCATTGCCTGAAATACTAATTTTGTTATTTTCTTTAAAGGTCTGCATAATTTCAAAGTTAACATTTTTGAGATCACTAGATTCTATATCAAAAGAAATATGAGATGGAAGATTCTGGTAATTTGTTGATCCTTTAATTTGTATTTCTTTAGAACCATGGTTTTTGTATATAAGATTTATGTATTTAAAAGTTTGCTTAGATTCCTTACTAATTATAGAAAGTTTTCCATTACTAATAGTTAACTTTTCAAACTTTCTTAATATTGAATCAATCTTTTTTAATCGAGAATTATAATTGTTAGCAACAAGAGTTCTTAAATCATCAAGATTAGAAAAATTACTCTTTTTATACTTTATATTTGGTGAAACTAATTCAACATAATTAATTTTAGGTTTAAACTTCAATAATGATTTCCATGATGATGAAACTTTTAAAGTATCAATAATAATACTAAGATTAGCTTTGCTATCAAAAAATCTAACTTCATTTATTGATATTTTTGGAATTGGGAAAAAAACAACCTGAATATCATCCTTATAAGAAACTTTTTGTTCAAATTTGGATTGAATTTCCTGATTTACAAAAGATAAAACTTTTTCTTTATCAATAAAAAAAGGGAAAAAAAATAAAAAAACAATTAGAAGAATTACTACTAATAAAAAAAATTTTACTAGTTTAATCACTATTTAACAGATTTTAAATATCTTGGTCTATTGGGACCTGATAATATAATAAACTTTTCTTCGTTCTTTGAATTTCTGAATGAAAGAAAAGACGGAGACTTATTCTGTCCTCTCCACAACTCATAAACCTGAAATGCTTGATTTGCATGCCTTCTTCCCATAAACCAAGCATCATCAGCTATTACAACTGCAGCAGCTCCTCCAAGATGTTTAACATCTGTGAAAGTTTCAACCAAAATTGCCTCTTTAATTGATGCACTCATTTGAAGAACATTTTTTTTAAAAATTTTAAAAGATTCTTCATAATTTTTTTCTGGAATCTTTTTTTTAGGCTTTTCAGATGAAAAATCTTCTTTTAAAACCCACCCTATCAAACCTGTCTTTTCATCAACAACATTATACCAAAGCCCTTCAGTTTTCTTCAGCACCATCTGTTTACCTAATTCAACTGGATACACTGTAGGTGATTCTAAGTTAGGTTCCATATAAAGGTTAGAAAACTCTTTTATACTAAAAACCTCCTCTTCTGCGTTAAGTGACTCCAAACTAAATAAGAATAGGAAAAAAATAATTAAAATGTTTTTCATTCAATTAATGGTTAAATTATTAAAAATATTAATTTACTATGTTTATCAATATATCCCACAAATACAAATCAAATAATTTTGATTCAAGGAAAAAAAAAATTTCATTTATTATTATTCATTACACAGAAACAAAAAACTTGTCAGAGGCAGTTAATCTTCTAACTTTAAGAAAAAGGAAAGTAAGTTGTCATTACTTAATTGATAGAAATGGCAAAATATATAATCTAGTTGACGAATCTTTAAGAGCTTGGCATGCCGGCGAGTCTCAATGGAAAAAATCCAAAGATATTAATAGTAGATCAATTGGAATTGAAATTGTTTATCCTGGAGAAAGAACAAAAACCGAATACACTAAAAAACAGATTAAATCCTTAATAAACCTTACAAAACTTTTGAAAAAAAAATATAAAATCTTAAATGGCAATATTTTGGGACATAGTGACATTGCACCAACAAGAAAAATTGATCCAGGAGTTTACTTTCCTTGGAAGACTCTAGCAGAGAATGCTATAGGAACTTGGGTAGAATGCAAAATTGACAAAAAAAAACTTGATAAAGATGGATACAAAGAGTTTCTAAAAAACTTAAAGAAAATCGGTTATCCAAACATAAAAGTGTTTTCTGAAAATGATCAAAATAAAAACGTGGTTGATTCGTTTCATAGGCATCATTTATCTGAACTTGTTAGCAAGTCACCTCAAAAGACAAGCCTTTTAAAAAGCATTAAAATATTAAACTTAAAAAATATTCTTGACTAAAGCTTTAATTTTTTTTTAATTAAATTACTAGATGGTTGTATGGCTGCCTTTTAAGGAGGAAAGTCCGGACTCATCAGGACACCAAAGCCGGGTAACACCCGGCGAGGGAAACCTCAGGGAAAGTGCAACAGAAAATATACCGCCACTTTTTTGTGGTAAGGGTGAAAAGGTAAGGTAAGAGCTTACCACATTTTTGGTAACAAAAATGGTATTGTAAACCCCTTTGGGAGCAAGTCCGAGAAGCAACGTTATTTAGACAAGCGATGTTCTGCGCTTTGCATGGTAGGACGCTAGAGGTGATTGGTAACAATTATCCAAGATTAATAGCCATAACCTTTTAGGTACAGAATCCGGCTTATAGACCATCTAGTTTTTTTTTTTATTGAAATGTGGTATATAATACCATATTATCCCATAATATCCCAAGATAAGGGTATTATAGTTATGTTTTTATCTACTGTAATTAATAAAATAGATTCGAAATGTAGGGTTTCCGTGCCCTCTGCATATAGGACTACATTACAAAAACAATCTTTCAAAGGGGTAATTGCTTTTCCATCATATAATAATAAGTCAATTGATGCTTGTGGTATTGACAGAATGGAAAAAATTTCTAACAGTTTAGACGAAAACAACCATAATTACTCAAAGGAAGAGTTTGATATTATTTCACTTTACTTTGGAGAAGCCGAACAGCTAGCCTTTGATAAACAAGGTAGAATAATCCTACCAAAAAAGCTTGTAGAGCATGCAAACATTAAAAACAATGTTCTATTTGTTGGCTTAGGACCTACCTTTCAGATTTGGAATCCAAGTAATTATGAAGAAAAAAAGAATCAGGCAATTAAAATAGCAAATGAAAAAAAACTTGACCCTAGACTAAAACCAATACCAAAAGGGGTTTAAAAAAGGAGAAAAAAATGACACTTCATTTAAAAATGCCTTCAGAAGTTAACAATCTATCACCAAAAATATCAGTAATTGGAGTTGGTGGTGCTGGAGGAAATATAGTTAATGCTATGATTGAAGAAGGAATTCAAGAAGTTGAATTTTTAAACGTTAATACAGATAGTCAACAATTAAAGCATTCAAAAGCTGAACAAACATTGCAATTAGGCCCTACATGTACTCGAGGTTTGGGGGCTGGAGCAGATCCTGAAATGGGCAAAAGAGCAGCTGAAGAAGTTGCAGCTGAAATTGAAGAACGTTTAACAGACGCAAATATGGTTTTTCTGACAGCTGGGATGGGAGGTGGAACCGGGACTGGAGCATCACCGATAGTGGCAAAAATTGCAAAAGAATTAAAAATACTTACAGTTGGAGTAGTTACAAAGCCTTTCGAAATGGAAGGACCAAAAAGATTTAAACAAGCAGAAGAAGGTATTAACGAGTTGCAGAAGTATGTTGATAACCTAATAGTTATTCCAAATCAGAATATTTTTCACTCAGCTAAACCAGATACTTCCTTCGCCGATGCTCTTCAATTTGTAAACAATGTGTTAATTGATGGTGTGAAAAGTATTATCGATGTAATGGTTAATCATGGCATGATGAATCATGACTTTGCTGATGTTAGAGCAGTGATGAGTGAAACTGGAAAAGTTCATTTAGGCACAGGAATTTCTGAAGGTGAAAACAGAGCAATAAATGCAACAGAACAGGCCATCTCCAACCCTTTACTTGAAAATAATTCCATATCTGGAGCCAAAGGAGTTTTGATAAATATAACTTGCGGTGAAGACACAACACTTCACGAAGTAGATCATGCTGTAAATAGAGTAAGGAAAGAATCAGATGATGATGCCAAACTAATTTGGGGAATTCAGAAAGACACCAATTTCAATAATAAATTTAAGATATCAGTAATTTCTACAGGCATTGACTCGGCAAATTATCATCAAAAAGTGATTAGAGACGAAAGATTCAGTAATTCTAAAAATTTAAATTCTAGACATCAAAATAAACATTACAGTTTTTTTGGAAAAACAGAAGAAGAACTAGATTCAGGAGAACATAGTTTTAAAGTAAATCTTAACGACAATGAGCAAGCTTCTTTAGAAAAAAACACTAGTTTAGAACAAGAGTTGGATAGGCTTGAACAAGAAGCTAAAAATGTTAAAGATAAAAAACCTGAGAATAATCAAAAAAAATCTCTTTTTTCCAGAATTTTTCAACCCAAAGAAAAACCTTCAACCGTTATAGATGAACTCCAAACAACTCAAGAGAATCAAATTAAAGACGAAATTGAGATAATTAATGAAACAGAAGGTATGGATCCAATCGAGAAAGAAAATTCTGAAACAAATCTTACAGATATAAATTCTAATAACAGAGACACTAACGATTTAGATGATGATCTCTTAGCAATACCAGCCTTCTTAAGGAGGCAAGCCAATTAATTATGCAAGAAGATTTAAAACATCTTCCGGTAATGGCTGATGAAGTTGTTAGTTACATAAAGCCTCAAGAAAATAAAATTTATTTTGATGGAACTTTTGGACAAGGAGGCTACTCTCAAAAAATCTTAGGCAAAGCATCATGCAAAATATTTGCTATCGACAGAGATCCAGCATCCATACCTTATGCAGATAGAATTAAAAAAATTTATCCCAAAAAATTTTTTTTTGAAGTTGAAAAACTAAGTAACCTTAAAAAGTATGCAGAAAAAAGAAAAATAGAAAAGATTGATGGAATAGTCTTAGACTTAGGACTCTCAAACACTCAACTAAACAACTCAAAAAGAGGATTCTCATTTTCAAATGATGGCCCACTAAACATGCGCATGGATGGAAAAAATGACAATCTTACAGCAGAGAAAATAATTAATGAATACTCAGAAAAAAAGTTAAATGAAATTTTTTTTTACTATGGTGAGGAAAAAAACTCTAGAAAAATCTCCAATGCTATTATTGAATTTAGAAAAAAAGAAAAAATTGTTTCAACTTTAACTTTATCTAAAATAATAGAAAAGATTAATTTTCAAAAAAAAATACACCCAGCAACAAGAGTCTTTCAAGCACTAAGAATTTTCATAAATGATGAGCTCTTTGAACTAGAAAATTTTCTCCAACAATGCATACAGCTTCTTAATAGCAAATCAAGAATAGCCGTAGTTTCATTTCATTCTTTAGAAGATAGAATTGTAAAAAGATTTTTTAAGTCTCTTAGTTCTAGTTATCAAAACAACTATAAACATCTTCCAGAAAAAAAAAGGAAAGATCCCAAAATTAGAATTTTAACCAAAAAGACTATTAACCCAAGTATAGATGAGATTAAACAAAACCCAAGATCAAGGTCGGCCAAATTAAGAGTCGCAGAAAAAATATGAATTTTTTTTATACTCTGATTTTTTTAACAATTATCTCGTCCAATATTTTGGTAAGACTACTAGTAGTCAATCAAGAAAAAGAAATTAAAAAAATTGAGAATGAAATTCTACTTGTAGAATCAAAAATTGAAAAAATTGACCATAACATAGCCTATGACACAAGTATTAAAAAACTCAGCGAAATTAATAAAAAAGAATTTAACTTAGTACCAATATTACAAGAAAACATAATTAATCTTAATAAATAAAATTTTGATGTATAAAAAAAATAAATATTTTTTTGAAAATGTTCTTCCAAACACCAAAAATGCAAAATCAACTAAAGTGATTTTCAGCGACAGCAACGATATAATAAATGAAGCACGAAATCAAAAGATTATGGTTAATGCCAAAAAAAAAAATCTTTTTTTTTTTTTTCTAATCCTTTTCTTTTCAACCAACGTAGCAATAAATCTTTTTGAAGTTTCACAGAATAGTAAAAAAAATTTTTCTCAAGTAAAAATCAAGCCAGAGAAAAGAGGAAAAATCTTTGATAGGAATGGAGAAATAATTGCAACAAACCTCCCAACTCTTGACTTGTATTTAAATAAAAAAAAAATAATTGATTTTGAAAAAATAAAAAATGAATTGCCTAGAATATTTAAGGCAAAAAGTACAAAGATTTTAAATAAAATTCACTCAAAAACACAATACATTGAAATAGAAAAGAATCTTACTAAAATTCAAATTCATGAGTTAAAAAAACTTGGAGATCCTGGAATTGTTTTTCATAAATCAAGTAAAAGAGTGTACCCACAACATAATTTATTTTCTCATGTAACAGGGTTTTTATCCAAATATTTAGTGCCTAAAAGTAAAATTGAAAAAAACCTTAATAAAAAATTAGAAATTGGAACTAGTTTAAATTTGTCATTAGATCTAAGAGTACAATCAATCGTTCATGAAGAACTGCTTAAAAGCAAACAAGAATACGAAGCAAATTCAGCTCTAGCAGTTGTAATGAATGCCACAACTGGAGAAATTTTATCAATGGTATCTGTCCCAGATTTTGATCCAAACTACCCCGAAAAAATTTTACCATTTTCAGAAAATAATTTAGTAACCGAAGCCAGATATGAAATGGGATCAACATTAAAAATGATAAATGCAGCAATGGCACATGAATTTAACTCTTCAGCGCTAAAAAAAACTTACAATGTATCGGAAGGATACTGGATTACTGAAGAAAAATTTATTGAGCCAATCCCAGGTCAAAAAAAACTAAATTTTGATGAAGTATTTATAAGATCATCCAATGTTGGCAGTATAAAAATACTAGAAGAAATAGGAATAGAAAAACAAAGGGAATTTTTTAAATATATTGGATTAAATGAAGATTTAAAGATTGATGGATTAAGAATAGTCTCCAACAACCTTCCACAAAACTGGGATGAATTAGCATCTAGATTTATAAGTTATGGATACGGAATATCTCTTTCTCCAATAAGTTTAATTTCAACTTTTTCTACTCTTGTCAATGGAGGTTTTAGAGTTCAGCCTAAAATAACAAAAGGAGGGAAAACACCTCAAGAAAAAATACTTAAAGATAAGACTTCAAAGAAAATTAATTTATTATTAAAAAAAATAGTTTTGGAAGGAACTGGGAAAAAAGCTTACGTAGAAGGAATAAATGTAGGAGGCAAAACTGGAACTTCCAAAAAACTTATTGATGGAGAGTACAACGAAAAAAAATTGATTACATCATTCATCGGAACTTTTCCAATCGAGGACCCAAAATTTTCAGTTCTTATACTTTTTGATGAACCAAAAAGAAAAAATGAGAAATACCTTGAAAATTTTGGAGGGAATACTGCAGCACCAACATTTGCAAAAATTGTGAAAAAAATATCCCCAATACTTAACCAAAAAAACTATTACGTAGAACTAGAATAAAACATGCAGATTTCAGAAATTTTAAAAAAAATAAATTCAAAATACAAAATATATAATTTTTTTGAAACCGATATAAAAGGTATAACTGCCCATTCTGATGAAGTTAAAAAAAATTTTATTTTTGGTGCAGTTAAAGGAAGTAAAACAAATGGCGAAAAATATATTAATAGTCTTCTAAAATATCAACCTTTAGTTTTTATTGTATCATCTGAATCCAAATTAAACTTCAAAACAAACAAAAATCAAAAGATTATTATAATTAGAACTAATTACGTTAAAAAATTACTGTATGAGCTTGCATCTATTTTTTATTCAGATTCATCAATTGAAAAAATAGCGGTAACTGGAACAAATGGGAAAACCAGTATTGTTGATTATTCAAGACAAATTCTATCAATGTTAAATGTTCAAGCAGCTAGTATTGGAACTCTAGGACTAATCTTTAGAAATAAATTATTACATTCATCAAATTTAACAACACCAGATTCTATTTATTTACACCAAAAAATAAATAGTCTAAGCAAACAAAATTGCAAGAAAATAATTTTAGAAGCCTCAAGTATTGGTCTGGATCAAAATAGATTGTATCCACTAAAATTTGATGCTGTTGCTTTTAGCAATTTATCTAGAGATCACCTAGATTATCACAAATCAATGAATAATTATTTAAAAAGTAAACTATTACTTTTCAAAGAACATTTGAAAAAGAATTCAATTGCAGTCATATTTTCTGACTCAAAATATTCAGATCATTTTGTTAAAGTATGCATACAGAAAAAAATACTAATTTTAGATTTTGGGAAAAAAGCTAATTTTTTAAAAATAAACTACATAAAAAAAAAAAATGAAATTTATGAAGTGAGCTGCAATCTTAGGAAAAAAAAGTTTGTTTTTCAGATCATAAGCACTAGCGAATATGAAATATATAATAAAATCTGTGCATTAATTTTAGTATTTGGAAAAAAAATTAAATCTCAAAATTTTGTGTTTTTAAACAAACTAAAAAATCCTCCAGGTAGACTTGAAAAAATTTTTGAAAAGAATGATATCAAGGTCTTTGTTGATTATGCACACACTCCAAATGCTATCAAAAATGTACTAAAAGCCTTAAAAAAAATAACCAAAGGAAATTTATTTTTAATTTTTGGTTGTGGGGGTGATAGGGATAAAGGAAAAAGATTATTAATGACTAAAGAAGCCCTTAAATTTGCTGATAACATTATAATCACCGATGACAATCCTAGAAATGAGAATCCAAAAAAAATAAGAGATGAAATGATTATTGGCATCAAAAAAACACATTTAAATAAAATTCAGCAAATTCCTAATAGAAAAAAAGCTATAGAATATGGTGTAAAAAAGACTGAGTATAATGACATATTATTAATTGCAGGTAAAGGCCATGAAAATTACCAAATTATAGGAAATAAAAAAAAGTTTTTTAGCGATAAAAAAGTAGCATTGGAGTTTCTAAAAAAAAAATGAGCTTGTGGAGTATTGAAGAAGTTTGCGAAGCACTGAGTGTAAAGTTTGAAAGTCAGAATTACAAATTAAGTGATATTTCAATTGATACTAGAACTTTAAAAAAGGGTAGTCTGTATATCCCAATAATTGGTAAAAAATATGATGGTCATGATTTTATCGAAGATGCCTTTAAAAAAGGAGCTGAAGCTTCTTTAGTTGAAGAAAAAAAGGTAGGATTAATTAAAAAGTTCTCAAAACCCATTTTAATTGTAAAAAATACAAAAATTTCTTTAAAAAGATTAGCAATTTTTTCTCGAAAAAGAGCAAAAAAATTATTAATGATTTGTATTACTGGCAGCAACGGAAAAACAACATTGAAAGAATGGCTAAGTCAAATACTAAGTGAAAAGTTTTTAACTTTTTGTAACTATGGAAATCTAAACAATGAAATAGGTATGCCTCTTTCATTAGCTAAAATGCCTAGAGAAACCAAAATTTGTATTCTAGAGTTAGGAATGAACAAACCAGGTGAAATCTTAAAACTAACAAAAATAGCTAACCCAAATATTTCAATAATAACAAATGTAGGAAACGCACACATAGCAAATTTTAGATCAGAAAGGGAAATTGCAAAGGAAAAGTCTCAAATTTTAAATTTTTTAAATCAACGAAGTTTTGCAGTCATTCCCAAAGATAGTAAATATTTTTCAATGTTGAATGAAAAAGCTTTGAAAAATACAAAAAATGTATTTTCTTTCGGTTACAACAAATTTGCAAATTTTAAAATTATTCAAGATTCTAAAAAAAAATCTAAAACTAGTTTTTTAATCCAAAATAAAAAGGTTTCGTTTCCAAAAAATACAACTAACATCTGGAAAATTAACGTTTCAATTATTTTATGTGTGCTAAAAATTTTAAAGATAGACCATCTTAGGATTAAGAAAAAAATAGAGCATCTGAAATCAATCAAAGGTAGAGGGTTAGTCCATGAGATTAAAATTAAAGGGAAAAAAATCACACTTATTGATGAATCTTACAATTCTAATCCTATGTCTTTATTAATAGCCTTGAAGAATCTTAAAAAGTCTGAGTACAAAAACAAGAGGAAAGTATGCGTAATAGGAGACATGCTGGAACTTGGAAAAAATTCAATTATTCTTCATAAAAATATAGCAAGTAAAATCATAGAATCAGAATCCAAGATAGTTATTACACTCGGCAAATTTTCAAAGGTAATTGCTAAAATGTTACCAAAAAGTATTGAGAGTTTTCATTTTGCAAATTTTGAAAATGTATATAATAAACTTGTAGATATTATTGTTGATGATGACATAATTATGATCAAAGGCTCTAATTCAACAAAACTTTACAAAGTTAGTGAAAAGTTAATTTCTAAAAAATAATGTTTTATTACTTTTTTGTTCCTTTAATCGAAAATTATAGCTATTTAAATCTGTTTAAATACCTTACTTTTAGAGCTGGTGGTGCTCTTTTTACTGCCTTTATCATTTCATTTCTATTAGGACCAAAAATAATTTCACAGTTAAAAAGAATTCAAAAAAACGGACAACCTATAAGAAAGGACGGCCCCAAAAGTCATATCTTGAAGAAAAAAGGAACACCAACTATGGGAGGAATGTTAATTCTTATATCATTATTTCTTTCCATCATTCTTTGGGCAGATTTAAATAGCCCACTTGTTTGGCTTATTTTCTCTATAACAATTCTTTTTGGATTAATAGGGGCATTAGACGATTTTAAAAAATTAAAAAATAATTCCTCCGAAGGCATTAAAAGTAGCTATAGATTATTTCTAGAATTTGCTATTGCTTTTCTGTTTATTTATTGTCTTAACAAATTTCTAAATCCCGATCTTGTAAACATTGTGTTTATACCCTTTACAAAGGGATATTTCATAGACATAGGAAATTTTTACTATTTATTTGCTTCATTAGTTATAGTTGGAAGTGCTAATTCAGTCAATCTAACGGATGGTCTCGATGGATTAGCTATTGGACCAATAATGATAACTGCATTATCATTTGCTTTTATTACATATTTTACTGGAAACTTTATATATTCAGAATATTTAAAAATTCCTTTCATTAGCGATACAGGAGAATTAGTTATAATTTGTGCAGCATTAATAGGTTCTGGTCTTGGTTTCTTATGGTACAATGCACCCCCTGCAATGGTTTTTATGGGAGATACTGGATCGTTATCGGTTGGTGGTACAATAGGAGCAATTGCAGTTGCAACAAAACATGAAATAATACTATCAGTAATTGGAGGAATTTTTGTCCTAGAAGCTATCTCTGTGATAGCCCAAGTTTTATCTTTCAAATTAACTGGCAAAAGGATATTTAGAATGGCTCCAATTCATCATCATTTTGAACAAAAAGGATGGTCAGAATCCACTGTTGTAATAAGATTTTGGATTATTTCTATAATTTTAGCTCTAGTAGGTTTGGCAAGTCTTAAGTTAAGATGATTTTAAAAAAAATAAGAAAAAAAATCTATGTATATGGACTTGGAATCTCAGGAATGTCATTGGCAATTGAATTAAACAAAAATAATTGCAATACAGTCTGTTGGGATGATAACAAATTTGTTAGAGCAAAGGCAAAAAAAAAAAACTTAAATCTTACAGAATTAGAAGATGTCGATTTTAAAGATCTAGATTATCTAGTCCTAAGTCCTGGAATTTCTCATAGAGTTAACAAACCACACTTAGTAGCTAACTATGCAAAGAAATACGGAACAAAAATTATCTCAGATCTAGAGTTTTTAAGTTTTTTAAAATACAAAAAAAAACTAATTGGTATTACAGGAACAAATGGAAAATCTACTACAACTAAATTTCTTGAAAATTCAATTTCATTCGGAAAAAAAATTAATGCAAGATCTTGTGGAAATATTGGCCTTCCATTTACAGATTTAAATTTCAAAAAGAATACGAATGAAATAATTTTAGTTGAGGCATCTTCATTCCAACTTGACAGAATAGAAAAACTAAAATTTGATATTGCTATACTCTTAAACCTTTCACCAGATCATCTAGATTGGCATAAAAGTGTAAAGTCATATATTGAAGCAAAATTAAAAATTTTTAAAAACCAAGACAGGCATTGCTTCGCTATAATATGCATAGACTCCAACTACACAAAAAAAATAGCAGACAACTTTAAAAAGAAATTTAAAAGTAATTTAATACTAGTTAGTACTAAAAAAAAAATCGCTAATGGTATATATATTCAAAAAAACAAGCATGGGTTAATAATTAATAACGAGTTAATTGGTCAAAGTTTTTTAATCTCAAGGGACAAAATTAAATTCACACCTGGACGCCATAATCATGAAAACCTTCTAGCAACATATGTAGTCAGTCATCTACTAAAAATTCCATACAAAACATTTATAAATTCAGTAACATCTTTAAAAAATTTAGAGCATAGAATTGAATTTGTTGGTTCATATAAAAATGTTAGTTTTTATAATGACAGCAAGTCAACCAACATTAATTCCGCCCTAAGTGCAATAGATTCCTTGGAAAATATCTTTTGGCTTCTTGGCGGAAGGGAAAAAAAAGGAGGCATAAAAGGAATAGGGAAAAAATTGAAAAAAATTTTAAGGGCTTTTCCTTATGGAGAGGCTGGAATGTCTTTTAAAAATTATCTTAAAAAAAATGCCATACATTGTAAAAGTTTTTTAAATCTTGAAGAAGCATTTTTTAATGCATTAAACCAGGCGTTAAAATTAAAAAAAAATGTCAACATTCTTTTATCACCAGCATGCTCATCTTATGATCAATTTAAAAATTTTGAGGAAAGAGGAATTTTTTTTAAAAGATTAGCTTTAAAATATATAAAAAATGAATAAATTGTCTTTTTCGTTAAAAAACTGGTGGTCCAGCATTGACAAATATATTCTGTTTTCAACCTTTATCCTTTTACTATTTGGAATAATTTTAGTATTTAGTGCCTCTCAAGTTTTTGAAACTAAATACAATTCATCACCAAATTATTTATTTAAAAAACATATAATCTTTTGCTTTTTGGGTTTAATGCTAATTATTCTTTTTTCAAGTTTGCAGGCAAAAAATATTGTTATTATCTCAATTGTCATCTTTGTGATTTCTACAATTTTATCAATTGTTGCAATATTTTTTTTTCCTGAAACAAAGGGAGCTAACAGATGGATTAAGATTTTTAATTACTCTTTTCAGCCATCAGAACTACTTAAACCCAGTTTTATTATAATTAGCGCTCTCCTAATAAGTAGGTACAAAAATAAGTTTGATAATTCCTTGGTTATAAATATTTTATTATTTTCTTTTATTTCATCAATTTTAATAATGCAGCCAGACTTCGGAATGTGTTTTTTGGTTTTTTCTCTATGGTCTCTTCAAATGATAATGTTAAATATTAATTTTATGTTTTTTTTGTTTTTTGTTTTTTTAATAGTTTCTTTTTATGGTTTTTTTTTCCTTGAACATGTTCAGTTTAGAATTAAAAATTTTTTTTTTTCAGATGTAGGAGATAATTACCAAATTAAAACATCATTAGAATCATTTTCTAATGGTGGTTTTTTTGGGAAAGGAATTGGTAATGGTGTTGTTTCTAAAAATTTACCAGATGTCCACTCCGATTTTATTTTTGCTCTAGCCGGAGAAGAGTTGGGCTTTGTTCTTTCTATCATTATTTTGTTAACATACTTGTTTATTTTTTGCAGAGTGTTTTTTACAACAAAAGATGAAAAAAATTTCTTTATTTACATTTCATCCTTAAGTTTGACAACAATTTTATTGTTTCAAGCATTAATAAATATTTCTTCAAGTTTAAACATGATACCGACCAAAGGAATGACTCTTCCGTTTATTTCTTATGGTGGTTCTTCCATGTTATCAAATTCAATCTTAATTGGTTTTATCTTAGCTCTAACAAGAAAGGAATAAATGAAAAAAAAAAGGGTATTTTTAGTTGCTGGAGGTACTGGTGGTCACATTTTCCCTGCCATTGCTTTAACGGAAATTAACAAAAAATATGAATATATTTTTCTTGTTGATTATAGAACCAAAAATTTAATAAAGAATGAAAAAAAAGAATTCTACAAAATTATTTCTTCGAGATTAAACACAAACATTTTTTTACTACCATTAAATCTATTAAAAATATTTCTTGGGATTTTACAAACTACTTTTCTAATTTTAAAGCTTAAACCATCCCTTATAATTGGTTTTGGTGGATATACATCAATTCCATCAATCCTAGCTGGTAAAATGATGAAAATTAAAACAGTTATTCATGAACAAAACTCAATTATGGGAAAAGCAAATAGATTGCTATCACTTTTTAGTGACAAAACTGCATTAACATTTAAAAATACAAAGTATAAAAGAAAAGATGCAATTTTTACTGGAATACCAGTTAGAAAAATTAAAATTAAGAAATTAAAAAATAAAAAGGGGAAAAAAGTTCTAGTTTTAGGAGGCAGTCAAGGTGCGAGGGTCTTCTCAAAAATTCTTCCCAAAATTCTAGAACGTATAAAAGGAGATTTGAAAAAAAAAATTTTAGTAACTCAACAGGTTCGAGCAGAAGACATTTCAGAGCTTAAGAAAATCTACGAAGAAATGAAAATCAACTTCAAATTAAAAACATTTTTTACAAATGTGTATAATGAAATTTTAGAATCTGATATTATTATTTCTAGATGTGGATCATCAACACTTGCAGAAATAGAATTATATAACAAATTTTCAATTTTATTTCCATTTCCAAATGCTATGGATAATCATCAATATTATAATGCACTTGAATTCAAGAAAAGAAACAGTTGCATTATTATCGATGAAAAAAAAATAAACTATCAATTAATCTCTCAAACAATAACAAACCATCTTTTTAGAATTGGAAAAGCAAAAAATGAAAACGTTACCAAGCCCAAATTACCTAAAAAACCATTAAAGAAACTACTGGATGAGTTGTTAATATGACACTGATATACAAAAAAAACATTCATTTCGTGGGCATTGGAGGTATTGGGATGAGCGCTATAGCTGAAATACTCCACCAAAAAGGTTTTCGTATTTCTGGCAGTGATATATCTGATAGTTTAATTATTCGAAGATTAAAAAAAAATGGCATTATAATCTACCGAAAGCACTCAAAAGAAAATCTAAAAAATATTGATATGGTTGTCTATTCATCAGCAATAAAAAAGAATAACCCAGAATTAAGATATGCAAAATCAACAAAAATTCCTACAATATCTAGAGCATTAATGCTTGCTGAAGTAATGAGACTAAAACCTTCTGTTACTGTTGCCGGTTCCCACGGAAAAACAACAACTACTTCCTTAATTGCATGTATTTTAGAAAGTTCAAATTTAGACCCAACCATTATTAATGGTGGGATTATTAACAGCTTAAAGACAAATGCAAAACTTGGTAAAGGGCAATGGATAGTTGCTGAAGCAGATGAATCTGATGGATCTTTTGTTTATTTACCCTCGACCATTGGTGTAATAACCAATATTGATCTAGAACACTTAGATTTTTATAAAGATATTAATCAAATTAAAAAGGCTTTTATTAATTATGCCAAAAATATACCCTTTTATGGTTTCTTGGCTTTATGTGTTGATGATCCCAGAGTTAAAGAACTTAAAGAAAAATTGTACGGTAAAAAGATTTTGACCTATGGTTTTTCTGAAAAGGCAAATATTTCAGCAATGAATATAAGAACTTTTGAGACTAATAATAATTTCTGTACTAATTTTGATATTGTAGAAAATTTTGAAGAAAAGAAAATTGTTAAAAATTTTTCAGTTCCATTACTTGGAAAACACAATGTACAAAACATTCTGGCCTCAATTTGCGTAGCGAAAGGACTAAAAATATCTAATCAAAAAATTAAAAATGCACTAAAAAATTTCCTGGGAGTAAAAAGAAGATTTACAATTCTATATAGAGATTCGTCAAATACAATTATTGATGATTATGCTCATCATCCAAGAGAAATTAAGGCAACACTTAAAGCTTTAAAATCAATTACCAAAAAAAAGATTTTAGCTGTCTTTGAGCCTCATAGATTCAGCAGAATAAAAGGACTACTCAACGATTTTATTAAATCATTCAATGATTCTGACTATATTTTTGTACTTCCAGTATTTTCAGCAGGTGAAAAAGAAATTAATAAAATGGATAATCATCACATTAGCAAACTAATATCTAAAAAATTACAAAAAAAAGTTTTAGCAATAAATGATATAAATCAACTAAATAAAAATTTAAGAGAATATGTTAAACCTGGAGATAATATAATTTTTCTTGGTGCAGGTTTGAGTTCAAAAATAGCAGAAAAATTTACAAAATATTTTAAAAATGACTGCACTTAAATCTTTTATAAAGGATTTTTGCCAAATAAAGATTAATTATAATATTGGCAAAAAAACATGGTTTGGTTCTGGAGGGAATTCTCTTTTTTTCATACAAATCAACTCCATTGCAAGCCTAATCTTGTTTTTAAAAATAATACCTAAAAATTTCCCATTTTTTATAATAGGAGCAGGGTCGAATATTATTATTAGAGATGGTGGGTTTAAAGGTATAGTTGTTAAATTAGGTAGTGAATTTAATAAAATAATCATAGATAAAAAAAAACAAATAATAAACATAGGAAGCGCAACCAAAGATATGGAAATAAGTAAATTTTGCTTAGAAAACTCTATTTCTGGTTTTGAATTTCTTAGGGGAATTCCAGGGACACTTGGAGGCAACCTAAGAATGAATTCAGGTTGTTTTGGTCATGAAATAAGTGAGTCATTGTTAAGTTGCAGACTTATAAATAAAAAAGGCGAAATTAGAGAACTACAAAAAAACAATATTTTTTTTGGATATAGAAAAACATCAATTGAAAAAAACTCAATTATTATCGATGCAAAATTTAGATTTGAGATTAAAAAAAAATCAATCATAAAAAATAAAATACAAAAAATCTCTAATCTCAGAAAAAAAACTCAACCAATCTCATCGAGAACTGGTGGGAGTACTTTTACAAATCCTAACAAAAAAACAGCGTGGCACTTAATTGATGAGATAGGATATAGAGGAAAAAGATTAGGCGGAGCATCAGTCTCCAAAAAACATTCTAATTTTTTGATTAATGATAGTACCGCATCATCTCTAGACATAGAATTACTTGGTGAAGAAATTAGAGAAAGAGTTTGGTCAAGACACAAAATAAAATTGAACTGGGAGATTATAAGAATTGGGAACTTTAAAAAAATTTAAAAAAATTGCAATTCTAATGGGAGGAATTTCGGACGAATTAGAAATCTCTAATCAAACTGCTTTAGAGGTATTCAAGACTCTTAAAAAGAAATATGAAGTAGACTTAATTACTGTCAATCATAACTGTAAACTGTTAGTTACTCAATTACTTAAATCAAAGCCTGACGTAGTTTTTAATTGTTTACATGGTTACTTTGGTGAAGATGGCCAGATTCAATCAATATTAAATTTTTTAAAGATACATTACACTCATTCAGGTGTTTTAGCATCTGCCATAGCAATGAATAAACATATTTCAAAAACACTTTTTAAAAATAACGGAGCAAATTGCCCTAAAGGAAAAATTTTAGATAATAAAATCAACAAAAAATACAATTTTCCTATAATAATTAAGCCAATAAATGGAGGATCAAGTAACGGAATTCTAAAAATTAACAACTCCGAAGAATATTTGAAATTTATTTCTAAAAAAAAGATCAAATTGAAAAAATATCTTTTAGAAGAATTTATTTCTGGTAGAGAGATAACAGTTGGCATTCTGGAAAACAGAATATGTGGTATAATGGAAATAATTTTTGACAGCGATTTATATGACTATAAAAACAAATATATAAAGATAGCCAAACACGTACTGGAGCCAGAAATTCCAAAAAAAATTTCCAAAGAACTGAAGGGTTTGTCTCTCAAAATACATAATGCCCTCGGGTGCAATTGCTTAAGCAGGTTAGATTATAGATATAATGAAAAAAAACAAAAGCTATATTTACTTGAAATAAACACTCAACCAGGTCTAACAAAGAATTCTTTGCTTCCAGAAATGGCAAAAGAAAAAGATATAGATTTTCTAAGATTGTGTGAAATTATACTGGAGAACGCAATATGCGAAAAATCTTACTGACATCATTTTTTTTTTTACTTTTTTTTTCTGGTTATTTGTTTTTTGATTTTTCTAAAAATGTAAAAGTTCTGTCCGATTTTTTTTTAAAAAAAAGGATAGAACAAATCGAAATTTTTAACCTAAATTCTTTATCAAGTGAATATTTGTTAGATTCGATTGAAGTAAAAAAGGGAGACAGTTTTTGGAACTACAGTTTTTTGAAACTTCAAAAAAACCTCAAAAATATCAAGGAAATAGATGAATTTAATTTTAATCTAAAATCTGATGGAACCTTGAAAATTTATGTAAAGGAAAAATTACCTTTTATGATTTGGCAAAACAGTGGTAAAATACACTACATAGATGAGAATGGTAATATCTTGAAATTAAATATAACACCTTTACCAGACCTAATCATATTGCATGGATCTAATGCTAACAAAAAGATTAAACACCTCAGTGAAGTATTACTCAAACACCCATCAATAAAATCGAGAATATTAAAAATTTTTCTTCTGGATCATAAAAAATGGAAGTTATTTCTAAAAGATAATTCATGTCTAAAATTACCTGAAGAAAAAATTAATCAAGCTATTGAGGTTTTCAAAAAAATAAAAGACAAAAAAAAATTTAAGGATTATAAAGAGTTTGACATGCAAATTAATGGAAGAGTTTATTTAAACAAGAAGCAATGTTTAATTTAATCAAAAATAAAACTTTTTCTGTATTTGATATTGGAAACAATAAGATTGCATGCCTTGTTTTTAATCTAGTTAATGGAAAGCCAAAAATTATCGGCATGGATCACAAAAAAAGTAAAGGAATTAAAAAAAATATAATAAAAAATAGTGATGAACTTTCAAAGCAAATTGACAATGTATTCAAAAGCGCTACTAAAAATATTAAAGTGTCCAGAAAAAAATTAGTTTTTAGCAATATTTCAGATTACAAAGTTTCTTCAAAAAAAACTTATACGGAAATTCATACTGGAAAACTAGGTGTAACAAAAAAATTAATCAGAAAAATTTACAAAAAAAGTGTTGCCGATCTTAACATTAGAGGCAAAAAGTTAATTCACGCCTTTCCAGTAAATTTTTGTATAAATGGAAACAAGGTTACTGACGAACCAATAGGGCTAAACTGCCAAAAATTTGGCTTGTCAAACTTTAATCTAATGGTTGATAGATTTTTTCATGAAAACTTTGAAGACTGTTTTAAAAAAAAAAAACTTAATGTTACTAATTTTTTTGATTCAGGTGTTGCTTCAGCAATCTTTAGTTTAACTCAAGACGAAAAAAAAACAGGGGCAGTTTGTGTTGATATTGGTGCAGGTTCATCTAAAATTGTAGTTTTTTTGAAAAGTAAAATAGTATATGTTAATTCAATCCCAATTGGAGGTAATGACGTTACTAGTGACATTTCAACTGGGCTTGATATAACTGAAGAATCAGCTGAGATTGCTAAAGTTATTTATGGCACTCTTCAACCGTCATTTAATGAAGAAGTAGAAATAAATCTTGATTCTAATAGAAAAAAGATTATTAACAAAAACTTACTTTTTGGAATAATTAAACCTAGATATGAAGAAATTCTAGAAATAATTAGAGACGATCTCTTTGACAATCTTCACGCAAGAATAGGAATTAATTCCGTGATTCTTACTGGTGGTGCAAGCAAGATTTTAGGTCTTGAAAACTTTTCTGAAAATATTTTCAATAGAAAAAGTAGAGTTGGGAAAGTAGAAAATATTAGTAGTTTTTTTTATAACAAACCAGAGTTTAGTACTTTACTAGGCCTAATTGAATTGGCAAAAAAAAATAGATCTATAGGTTTAAATAATCAGAGAAATAACAGAACCTTCTCAACCATTTATGAAAAATTTGATAGTTGGATCGAAGATAGCTATGCTTGAAGTGCTGTAACAATTTGAAACCTTTTGTGATTGGCTAAAAAGCATTTTTTTTAATAATCTTACGCATGCTTAAACAAGGTTTAAAAACTGTTAATCAACAAAAATTTTTAGATCAAAATATTCCAAGAATCTCTATTGCTAAAAAACAGATAACTTTAAGAGATTCTGTCAATTTCAGTGGAATTGGTCTACATACTGGAAAGATAGCCAACATGACTATCTCCCCAGCCCCTGTAAATTCAGGTTATATAATTAGAATTATTAACTCTTCAAGAGTTATCAGCCAATTTAAAGCATGTTTTACAAATGTTTTATCAACAAAATTGTGTACTTTGATTTGTGATTCAAAAGGCAATAAAATTTCAACAGTTGAGCACATATTATCTGCCTTATATGGTTTAGAGATTGACAACGTATATATTGATCTTGATAGTTCCGAGATCCCTGTATGCGATGGATCTTCCAAGATTTTTGTTGATGCGTTTGAAAATGTTGGCTTTGAAGAACAATTAAGTTTTAAAAAATATGTCAAAGTTTTAAAGAAAATTGAGGTTACAGATGGAAATAAGATTGCCAGAATATCTCCCTTTGACAATACACTTTTGACAACGGAAATTGATTTTAATCATAAATTGATTGGTAAGCAGTCTATCTCACTTGTACTTAATCCTGAAATCTATAAGTCTCAGATTTGCAACGCAAGAACTTTTGGATTTCTTAAAGATGTTAAAAAACTTAGAAAAAAAGGCTTGGCCCTTGGCGGTAGTCTAGACAATGCAATAGTACTTAATGACAAAGATATTGTTAATAAAGGGGGGCTAAGGTATAGTGACGAATTTGTTCGCCACAAAGTATTGGATTTAGTTGGAGATTTATCATTAGCTGGTTATAGATTGCTAGGATCTATCTTTACATCATCCGGAGGGCATGAGCTAAACTACAAGCTTGTATCCAAGATTTTTAATTCTTCTAGTAATTGGGAATTTGTTTCTTCTAATTGATTTTTTTTGTTAAATAATTCTTTATTTAATAATTAAAACATTTAAAAATAATCATCGTAATTATTATGAATTTAATTAGAATTCTTTTTCTATTGGTATTGTTTTCATGCTCATCTAGTAATGAAAAAATTTTTCTTGATTTAACTTCGAGTGATTCTACTTTGTACAACAAAGGAATGAATCTTATAAAAAAAAAAGAATTCACAGAAGCCGTAGAGGTCTTTAATGAATTGGAATTACAACATCCATATTCTAAATGGGCTTCAAGAGGACAGCTAATGGCAGGCTTTGCTTTGTACAAATCCAAGAAATATGATGAAGCTATTTTAAACCTCTCAAAATTCATTGAACTCAATCCTAATCATCCGTTGATGGCCTATGCTGTATATTTAAAAGGCTACAGCTACTATGAAAGGATGCCTGATATATCACTAGACCAAAAATATTCTTTGAAAGCTTCTGAAGTTTTTTCAGAACTTATAAATAGATTTCCCAAGTCAGCTTATGCCAAAAAATCAAAAAAACATTTATTGATTCTCAAAAACCAATTGGCTGCGAAAGAAATGTCAATTGGGAAATACTACCAAGAACAAGGTAACTACCTTTCAGGTATAAAAAGATACAAAACAATCTTAAAAGAATACCAAAAAACAGCCCAGATTCCCGAATCAATTTATAGACTGGTTGAATGCTACATTTCCATTGGGTTAAGAGCTCAAGCTCTTTATCTATATAGTATTTTAGATTATAATTTCTCTAAAACAAAATGGAAGAAGGAAGCTAAGGATTTGCTCATAAAATATAAAGTAAACACAGATAAACAAAAGTTAAAAAAAAGAGAACTTAATATCGACAAACTAAAACCTGGTGATTTTGATTTAATATAAAATGATAAAGCATCTA
>CAYYMX010000015.1:0-651 GCA_964473045.1 uncultured Alphaproteobacteria bacterium
TCAATAATCTTTTTACAGATTGATAACCCTAAACCAGAACCATTTTTTTTATTTGTAACATATGGCTCGAAAAGCTTGTCTCTATTATCTGGGAAACCTTCTCCACTATCTTCAATATTAACAACAACAAACTTCTTGTTATCAATAATTTCTATCATAACAACTTTATCTTTTTTTTTAATTGATTCTGCTGAGTTTTTTAACAAATTTAAAAAAACTCTGCTTAATTGATCATAATCACAATTTAAACTTATATTTTTAGAATTACAATTGTAAATAAATTGTATATTTTTATAGACAATTTTTTGAGAATTTATTTGTTGCAAAATAATATTGTTCAATAGTGATTGTTTAAATTTACTTGTTGGCATTCTAGCAAAGTTCGAAAACTCTGTGACTAGATTTTCAATATCATTTACTTGTCTGACAATTGTATCAGTACAATTAATAAAACTATCTTTGTTGATTTTATTTTTTTTTTGAAAAAAAGATTCCAACCTTTGGGCTGATAGTTTAATTGGTGTTAGAGGATTTTTTATTTCGTGAGCCATATATCGAGCAACATTCGACCAAGCAGCATTTTTTTGTGCTGAAACCAATTCAGTAATGTCATCTATATTAAAAATAAAACCTTTGATCTTTTTTTTCTCA
>CAYYMX010000015.1:661-22005 GCA_964473045.1 uncultured Alphaproteobacteria bacterium
TTTTTACCCTTCTGGAAAACTGTACCAATTTCAAAAATCTTTAGGTTTTCATTTGTTAAAAACTTTATTTGCGCTTCTTTTTTTTCTAATGGATTTTGTTTAAATTTTTTAAATAAAGTATTAATTTCATGGTTTTTTTTTAAAAAATCATTTTTTATACTATTACCAAAAATTTCCTGAGTTTTTTTATTAAATAATAGAACCTTGTCATTTAAGTCAACATATACAATACTAGTACTTACATCATCAATAATTTTTTCTGTAAATTTTTTTCTTAATACAAGTTTATTTTTTTGATCATTTAGCTTATCTAACATTTTGTTTAAAACCTTTGATAAGGTATTGAAATCTTGGTAGCCTTGAAAACTTCTTATTCTTGTTGAAAGATCCCCTTTAATAATTTTTTCGGATGCATAAATTATCTCCATTATTGGTTCAATAATTTTATTTGAAAATTTGAGCCCAAACCACATCGCCATCAAAATCATCAAAAGGTTAATAGCCACAAATAATTTATTAAATTGAAATTGAAAACTATCAATCTTTTCCTCTATACTATTATATTCTATAGCTGCTTTATTTACTGATTCAACCCTTCCTAAAACATTCGGGTCTACATTTTTTCCAATGTAAAGATATGTTGGTATAGCTCTTTGTAATCTTATCAGAGCTCTAACTTTTGTTTTATCTTCATTAGGAAATATTGCAATTTTATCATTATCTGCTTTCCATAATGGGGGACGGCTCTCAGATTTAATAAAAAAACTTCCTATTCTTGCTAATAGTTGACCAGTTTTTTCAAAAATCACTGCTTCGTCTAAATCTTTTAATGCAGCTAGATATTCTAAAAGATTTGTCAATCTTTCTTCATCTGTAAAAAAAATAATTTTGTCATTACTAATTTCATTCTTAATGAACAAAATATCATTTTTAATATTTCTAGTGTGCTCTGTAAAATATGATTCGGAAATATGTTTAGAACCTTTAACTACTTGACTTACTTTATCATTAAACCATAATTTAATACCCTGATCAAAAAAAATTAGTGAGAAGATAGTTACTATAGTTGTTGGAATAAGAGTTATAAATATAAACAACGAGGTGAATTGAATTCTCAAGTTAGATTTAATCTTACTTTTTTTTAAAATAAAAATTCTTATTATTCTATCAACTGACAAAATAATCAGTAGAATTACCATTAAAAAATTTATAGAAAGCAAGAAGGAAATCTTTTCAATTTCAACTGGATTAGATAAATACCCAGATAATAGTATAAAAATTGTCAGACTAAGTAAGAATGATAAAAAAAAGATAAGCAAAAAGAAAATATTCTGCGAATTATTTTTCATAAAATTATTTAATTTTTTTAAAAAAATCATTTCTTTGGTATATTTAGTTTTGCAATTTTACTTCTAAGTGTATTTCTATTTATTCCCAATAGTTTTGCTGTCTTTATTTGGTTACCTTTACAATAATTTAAAGCTTTAATTATTAAGGGTTTCTCAAATTCACTAGTTATTCTTTCGTACAAATTAAGATTAGAGTCGTCTTCATCAATAGAATTAAAAAAATGATTGAGAATTAAATTAATAACTTTACGAAATGAATTCTTTTCATTTTCTTTGATAAAATCTTTTTCATTATCAGTATCTTGACTTTTATCGATTAAATTTGAAATAATTTCAGAATTAATAATATTTTCTGAATGCAGCACAGAAATGCGTTTAAACAAATTTTCCAACTCTCTAACATTTCCAGGCCATTCACAATTTTTTAAAAAATCAATAGCAGTGTTATCAATTTGTTTTTTCCCATCAGAAAATTTAGTTAAGAAATGACTGGAAAGTGAAATGATATCATTCTCTCTTTTTCTAAGTGCTGGCAATTGAATATTTATTACATTTAGCCTATAGAATAAATCTTCTCTAAAAGACCCTTGTTTAACTGTAGAAAATAAATCCTTATTTGTTGCAGAAATAATTCTTACATCAGTATTAATTACATCTCTACCACCAACTCTAGAAAACTCACCAAATTGCAAAACTCTTAATAATCTTGCCTGCACATTAATTGGCATATCTCCAATCTCATCAAGAAAGATTGTTCCACCATTTGCTTTTTCAAAAAAACCTATTGCTCTTTTTTCAGCTCCAGTAAATGCACCTTTTTCATAACCAAACAACTCACTTTCAATTAAACTTTGTGGAAGTGATGCCATATTTATAACAACAAATTGAGAGTTTGCTCTTGAACTAAAATTATGAATTGCTTTAGCAACAAGTTCCTTTCCTGTACCTGATTCGCCAGTAATTAAGACTGTATGATCAGTTTTTGTTGTTTTTGCAATAATTTTATAAACATTTTGCATAGATTGTGATGAACCTATCATTGGAAGTTTTTCTTCATTTATAAGCTTATTAGCCTTTTGACTTTCAAAACTTAAAGATTTATTAACACTTATAGTTAAATCATTAAGATCTAAAGGTTTAGGCAAATATTCAAAAACATCTAATTGATCAGCTTTAATTGCTGTCAAAATATTATTTTTCGCACTTATTATTATAAAGTGCTGGTCTTTATTCTTTTTCTTGACTTTTTTAACAAATTCTAATCCATCACCATCAGGTAAAACAACATCTGCAATAATAAGGTCAAAATCTTCTTTTTCTATTAAAAACCAAGCTTCTGAAATTGTTGAAACACTCTTAATAAATGTTTTAGAGTTAGTCAAAGCTCTGGAAATCACTTTTCTTAAAGAAAAATCATCATCTATTATAAGTATTTTTTTTCCCATTTTAGATTGGCAATTTAATAATAAACTTAGTCAGGTTATTTTCAGATTTTACAATAACATCACCTTGATGTTCATTAATAATTTTTTTTACCAAAAATAATCCAATTCCAGAACCTTTTTCTTTTGTTGAAAAAAAAGGGAAAAAGATTTTTTCTTTAATTTTTTCATCTATGCCTTTTCCATTATCTTCAACAATTATACTTATCAAATTTTGTCTAAAATTTTTTTTCAAATTCGGAATCATCATCGTTTGCCCAAAAATAAATTTTGTAGTTACTTTCAAATATGAAAAGTTATTAAGTTGTGAAGATTCATATGCATTTAAAAATAAATTTTCAAAGACTTGAATTATTAAATCTCTATCAAAACTAATATTCGGCAGTGATGGATCAAAATCTTCAATAATTTTCATACCAGATGATTTCATTTTAATGTTAATAAGTGCATAACGAAGAATTTCATGAATATTTTGATTGGTTTTAGAAATAATAAAATTTTTAGAGTTTGTCATACTCAATGATTTAATTAAATTTGAAATTCTTTGACACTCATTTTTAATAATAGTTATTAATTCTTTATCATCAGGGGAAATATTTTTTTCAATCAACTGAGATGCAACTTGTATTGAAGAAATAGGATTGTTTACTTCATGAGAAAGAATTGAAAAAGTTTCATCTAATATTTTAAAATTATAATCTAAATCTTGTTGATATGGTTTCTTACTTTCTTTTTTAATAGAAATTAGAACATTTTCTTCAAAAGCATCATTAACAACACATATTACTTCTATTTGTTTGTTAAACTTAACATTTACATCCTTTATAGAAAAAAGACCTATCTCTTTTACAACTTTTTTTAAACCACTTACAAGATAAGAGTTTTTACCAAATAATAAATCTAAATCTTTTTCAAGAAGATAACTTTTACTTTTTCCAAAAAAGATTTCAGATTCTATATTTATATATTTAATTATAAAGTTTTTTCTTGTAACAATCAGTATTGGATCAGGATAAAGATCAAGGAAGTTTCCATAAAATAAATTTTCCAAAATCTTTGGCATCTAAAATTAGGAAAAAAAATTCTTAATATAAAGATTTATTTTCTTTATATCTAAACAGTTATTGATTTTTTTTCTAAATTCATTTGAGTTTTTTAATGACTTTGAATACCAACCTAAATGCTTTCTAAAACATTTTAGTCCAGTTTCCAAACCATAATGCTCAAGTGATAATTCAAAATGTTCTAAAATAATATTTTTTTTCTTTTCCATAGGAATTTTATAAGGAACATTCTTAAAGTAAGATCTTATTTCTTCAAAAAACCATGGCTTCCCATAAGAACCTCTCCCAATCATTGCACCATCAGCACATGATTTTAACAAGGACTTTTCAATATCTTCGCATACAATAATATCTCCATTAACTATAACAGGTATTTCTACTGAATTTTTAACATTTCTGACAAAACTCCAATCAGAACTCCCCTTATACATTTGACATCTAGTTCTTCCATGAACTGTAATCATTTTTATTCCAAGATTAGAGGCAATTTTAGCAAGTATAGGAGCATTTAAGTTACTATCATCCCAACCTTTACGCATTTTCAATGTAACAGGAATATTTACTGCATTCACAACGGATTCAATTATTGAGGATGCAAGCTTTTCATCTTTCATTAATGCAGAACCAGCGTATCCATTAACAACTTTTTTCACAGGGCATCCCATATTAATATCTATTAGATCTGCACCAATATCTTCACAGATTTTGGCAGCATCAGCCATAACATTTTTTTCACAACCTGCAATTTGAATTGCATAAAGATTTTTAGAGTCTCTTTTTATCATTTTCATTGTTTTCTTATTTTTTTCAATTAATGCTCTACTAGCAATCATTTCAGAAAAAACTAAGCCAGGTTCGAATTTTTTGACAATCTCTCTGTATGGAAAGTCTGTGACACCAGACATTGGAGCTAAAAATATGTTATCTTTGATTTTTAATTTTTCTAAATACATACATTATTTAATTAATCTAATTCCAAAATACGAAAAATTAATGAAAAAGTAACTTAATAAAATTATTTTAAATGTTAATTTACTTGAAATACCAGACATTTTTCTCAAAATTAATAATGTAAAAATTAATATTATAGTAAAAATACTCAGAAGAGATTTTTCATTAAAAAAATATTCCAAGCCATTATGCTTTGATAAACTATAAAAGTAGCCTGAAAACAATGAAATTAATAGTAGTATTAAGGTACAATATAAGAATCTAAAAGTTAAAATCTCTCCCTCATATAATGATGGAAGTAAACTACTTAGTTTTTTGTTGTATACAAGTCTTTTTAAAAACTTTTCCTGAAAAAAAGATGAAGCAGAAGTTATTGCACTTATAGTTAAAGCTGAATATGAAAACAGAGAACTTATAATATGGGTTATTAACAAGTAATCCTCAAATAAAGTAACTTTATAACCATCTTCTTCAGTCAAAAAATTAGTAAAAATAGAGAAAATTATTAAAATTAAAAAAAAAGGTAAAAATAATAATCTTAATCTTAAAAATGTATGAGAAATTAATGATAAAAATAAAAAAATATTTAAAAATATGATAAGAAGTAAGGATGATATTATTGTTAAGTTATTTAAATTATTGTTAAGTTTATAAAAATAAATAAAAATATTAATAATTGCCAAAAAAGCCAAATTAATAAAAAAAATGATTTTTTTCAGATAGCTTTTTTTTTCAATGTGTAAGAATGAAACTACAGATAAAATAAAAAAACTTAAAAGACAAGTTGTATTAGTGAAAAAAATAAAGTTCATAATTTGTAAAATAAATTAACATTTTTAATGAAAAAAAAAAATATAGCAATAATACTTAGTGGAGGTACAGGAAAAAGATTTGGAGGGACTTTACCAAAACAATTTTATAAACTTGGAGATAAAAATATATTAGAGATAAATGTTGAAAAATTTTTGAACTCCAATCTATTTTTTAAGGTAATAATTGTAAGCCATAGAAATAATATAAAAAAAACACAGAATATCTTTAGAACTAAAAAAAATATTATTATTGTTAAAGGGGGTGAAAGTCGACAAAAATCAGTTTTCAATGGATTAAAGGAATGTAAAAAATTAACCCCAGAAAGGGTGGTAATTCATGATTCTGCAAGGCCATTGTTTTCTCCAAAGTTACTTTTTAAAATGTTTAAATTTGTTAAATCTAAACAGGCAGTTGTTCCCATCATAAAAATATCTGATTCTATCAGAAATATTGAAGGACTTAGCTATAATGATATTTACAGAAGTAATATGTATAGAATTCAAACACCACAATTATTTTATTTTTCATCCATATACAATGCCCACAAAAATATAAAAAAAAAAAAAATATACAGACGATTCTATAATTGGGTATAAATATGGAATAAAAATTTCAACTATTGAAGGTGAAAAATTTAATTTTAAAATTACAACCAAGGAAGATTATAAAATTGCAAAAATAATGAATGTTAGTTTCAAAAGATCATTAAATAGGGTAGGACAAGGATTTGATGTTCACAAATTTAAACCTGGAAAAAAACTTATAATTTTAGGTACTAAAATACCATTTAATAAGAGTTTAGAAGGTCACTCTGACGCAGATGTTGGCTTTCATGCAATAGTTGATGCAATATTAGGAGCAATGGGAAAAGGGGATATTGGAGAACATTTTCCTCCATCAGAAAAAAAATGGAAAAATAAACCTTCAATCTTTTTTATGAAATATGCAAAGGACCTTTTAACAGCCGAAGGCTTCACAATTGATAATATTGATCTAACAGTAATATGCGAAAAACCAAAATTAATTGATTATAAAATGAAAATGACAAAAAATACTGCATCAGCCCTAAAAATTTCTTCTGAAAAAGTTAACATCAAGGCAACAACAACTGAAGGATTAGGTTTTTTAGGAAGAGAAGAAGGAATTGCCAGCCAAGCAATCGTAAGTATTTCAAAAACTGATGATCATTAAAAAAATAGCAATTAATTTCAGTACAAGTTTTGGCATTGGTTATTTCACACAATTTCCCGGAACAGTAGCATCATTTGTGACTTTATTTCCAATTTGGTTAATTAAAGAATACTTTTCAACACAAATTTTAATAACAATTATATTAATCTATAGTTTACTGGCATTAATATTTGCCAAAATAGTAATTTTAGACAAAAAAGATAAGGATCCACGTTATATAGTGGCTGATGAACATATTGGACAGGCCATATCATTGTTATATTGCAATCAAAAAATTTCCGACTACCTAATTGCATTTATTATTTTCAGGTTTTTTGATATTGTTAAGCCATTCCCAGTAAATATTTTTGACAACATTAAAAACTCTTTTGGAATTTTGTTAGATGATATAGTTGCAGGTTTATTAACTTTTTTAATTTTTTTCATTTACTATTATGAATTTAAATTCATTAGCTAAAAAATTTTCTTACGAACTAAAAAAAAAAAAAATAAAACTTTGTCTAGCTGAGTCAATTACTGGAGGCATGTTGGCATCAGAAATAACAAAAATCAAAGGAGCATCAGATTTTTTTGAGTTTTCAATAGTTTGCTATAGTAATCAATCAAAATCATCTTTTTTGGATATTCAAAAACAAATTAAAAAAGAGAATGTTGTAAGTTCACAAATTGCGGAATTAATGTCTAAAAAAATAATAAAATATTCAAAATCAAAAAATATTTTAGCTATTTCATGTACGGGACTTGCAAGTAATGATTTAAAAAAAAAATATAAAGTGCCAGTTGGAACAGTTTTTATTGGCATTACATATAAAAACAATACTAAAGTATACAAAAAAAAAATTATTTCAATATCTCGAATAAATACTATAAAGTTAGTAACAAAAGAAATGATAATAAAAAGTTTAGAGAATATTAATCATTAGTATTGTACAAAATTATTTTATCTGAATTTCTTCTCAAAAATAATTTTTTCTTAACAACAATTTTGCGAAATTCTTTATTTTTCTTAAAATTCTCTCTAAATTCAGTTTTGGTATCCATTTCACTAATTTTTTCATTTTTTATTTTCTTCAGAGAGTTAATTAATTTTTTATTTTCATAAAATAAGAAAATATTTTTTTCGCTAAAAAAAAACAATGATACAAAAAACAGACTAAATAATAATAATAAAAAGAAAAATATTTTTTTTTTTACTGAAGCCATAAGGTTTTACAAAAAACCTTTAAAGGGCAAAGTTGAAGAAAATTTTATATCAGAAAACTTTTCTTCTATCCTTAGTAATTGATTGTATTTAGCAACTCTTTCAGTCCTTGATAGTGAACCTGTTTTTATTTGACCAGCTGAGACCCCAACGGAAAAATCAGAAATAAATGTATCTTCAGTTTCTCCAGATCTATGAGAAATTATAGTATTAAAGTTATTTTTTTTTGCAACTTCAATAGTATCTATAGTTTCACTGAGTGTGCCTATTTGATTCAATTTTATCAGAATTGAATTGCCACAATTTTTATTTATTCCTTTTTTAAGCCTCTCAACAGAAGTAACAAATAAGTCATCTCCAACCAATTGACATTTATTTCCTAATGCCTTTGTCATATTTTGCCAGCCAATCCAGTCATTTTCATCTAAACCATCTTCAATTGAAATAATTGGATAATTATTAAGCAAATTTTCATAATATTTAATAATCCCATCTGAATCCAAAAAAAGATTTTCACCTTTTAAATTGTATTTAGATTCTTTAAAAAATTCTGACGAGGCAACATCTAAAGCAAAAAAGATATTCTTGCCAGGTTTATATTTTGCATCATCAACTGATTTTAAAATCATATCCAAACATTCTTTGTTAGATGAAAAATTAGGAGAAAAGCCACCTTCATCTCCAACAGAAACTGATAAATTTTTATCTAACAAGTTTTTTTTTAGTGCTTGAAAAATTTCACAGCCGGCTCTTAATGAATCTTTGAAGTTTTTAAATCCCATTGGAATAATCATAAATTCCTGAAAATCAAGTAAGTTATTTGCATGACAACCACCATTCACAATATTCATCATAGGAGTGGGCAACGAAAAAGATAACCCTCCAATATATTTATATAATGGTATATTATAAAACTTTGCACTGGCTTTTGCACAAGCTAAAGAAACAGCAAGAATAGAATTGGATCCAAATCTAGACTTGTTTTTAGTACCATCTAAATCGATTAATGTTTGGTCAATATTTTTTTGATCAGAAACATCGAAACCAAGTAGAGTCTGCTTGATCTCAGTATTTATAAATTCTATTGCTTTTAAAACACCTTTTGAAAAAAACCTTTCATTATCATTATCTCTTAACTCATGGGCTTCAAAGCTTCCTTTAGATGCTCCTGATGGCACTGAAGATCTCGCCATTATATTATTAGAAATTTCAATTTCAACTTCTATAGTTGGGTAACCTCGACTATCGATGATTTCTCTTCCAAGTATACTCTTAATAACTGACATATTTAATTTTATTATCTTACTTTTTGCTAAATTATCATAAAGTATTAAAGATTAAATTAATTTTCCTAATTTTTTTAAAGGAACCATATTAGCTCCATCTGAAGGTGCTAACCTGGGATTATCATGAGTTTCCATAAAAACTCCAGAAATACTAGTTGTGACAGCAGCTCTAGCTAAAACTTCTACAAATTCTAGTTGCCCTCCCGATTTATCACCCATACCCCCAGGCAGTTGAACTGAATGTGTAGCATCAAAAATTACTGGAAAACCAATTTTTTTCATTATTGGTAATGATCTAAAATCTGAAACAAGATTGTTATAACCAAACATAGTTCCCCTTTCAGTCAGTAGAATTTTTTTATTTCCAGTTGATAAAACTTTTGAAGCAACATTTTTCATATCCCATGGAGATAAAAATTGACCTTTTTTTATATTTATTGGTAAGTTAGTTTTCCCTGCTTCTATTAATAGATCTGTTTGCCTACATAAGAATGCAGGAATCTGAATTATATCAACAAAATCTTTAGCTATTGAACATTGAGAAGGTTCATGAACATCTGATATAACCGGACATTTAAACTTCTCACGTATTTCTGAGAGTATCTCTAATCCTCTTTTTATTCCAATGCCTCTTTTGCTTTTGTGACTAGTCCTATTAGCTTTATCATATGAACTTTTAAAAATAAATTGAAAGCATAGTTTTTTTGATATTTCATTAATTTCATGACAAATTTCAAATGCATGATCTTTACTTTCAATTTGACAAGGACCAAGTATAAATTTTAACTTCAAATTATTTGAAAAAAACAAATCCTTAATTTTAACTTTTTTAAAAAAAATTTCCTTATCTTCTTTCATTTTTCTCAGTAATTAATGCAGAAATATAGGAATTAAAAATCTCATGGGGCTTAAATGGTGTAGATTTTAATTCTGGGTGAAATTGCACTCCTAGAAACCAAGGGTGATCAAACCTTTCAATTACTTCTACCAATGTTCCATCTGGAGAAAAACCAGACAAAATAATACCACTCTTTTTAATATCATTAATAAAGTTGTAATTAACCTCATATCTGTGTCTATGCCTTTCATGAATCCTTGTTTTTTTATAAATTGACTTTATCATTGTTCCTTTTAATAAATTAGATTCATAAGAACCAAGTCTCATGCTTCCTCCAAGGTTTTTTGAATCGTGCTTAAAAATTTTTTTATTTTTTGTCCATTCGTGAATCATTGAAATCACAGGTTTGGATGTTTTGCCAAATTCAGTTGATGATGCATTTTTAAAACCATTTAAATGTCTAATTGACTCTATGATAGCCAGTTGCATACCAAAACAAATGCCTAAGAAAGGTTTTTTTGAAATTTTTGAAAATTTAATGGCATTAATTTTTCCTTCTGAACCATTTTTTCCAAACCCACCAGGAACTAAAATTCCGTTAAAATTTGATAAAATTTTTTTACATTCAGAAAAATTTTTTAATTCTCTTGAATCGATCCAAGAAATATTAACTTTGGTATTATTAAAAATACCACTGTGAAGCAATGCTTCATTAAGAGATTTATATGATTCACTAAGATTAGTATATTTTCCGACAATTGCCACATCAACAGATTTAAGAAGATTTGAAAACTTTTTAACAAATCTTTTCCACAAACCAAGACTAATATTTTTGTGATTTTTTAAATTAAAATGATTAAATAGTTGAATGTGAAGTCCTTCTTCGTGAAGTTTTAAGGGGACCTCATAAATTGTTTGGACGTTTTCAACCATAACTACTGATTCAAATGACAAATTACAAAATTGCGAAATCTTTTTTTTGGCATCATCATTAAATTTTTTTTCTGTTCTACAAAGTAATAAATCGGGCTGAATTCCAAGTCCTAAAAGTTCTTTTACAGAATGCTGAGTTGGTTTTGTTTTAAATTCATGGGCTGAATTAAGATAAGGGATTAATGTTAAGTGAATGAAACAAGTTTTACTTTTTCCAAGTTCATTTCGTAATTGTCTAAGAGCCTCTAGAAAAGGCAAACTTTCAATATCACCCACAGTTCCACCAATTTCACAAATAACAAAATCTTCTTTATCTAAATCATCTTTAATAAAGTTTTTAATCTCATCAGTAACATGAGGAATAACTTGGACTGTTGAGCCTAAGTACTCTCCTTTTCTCTCTTTTTTAAGTACTTTTGAATAAACTTTTCCAGTAGTGATATTATCACTTTTTTTAGAAATAATTCCTGTAAATCTTTCATAATGTCCAAGATCCATATCCGTTTCTGCACCATCATCAGTTACAAATACTTCTCCATGTTGCGTAGGATTCATTGTTCCTGGATCTACATTTAAATAAGGATCCATTTTTCTAATTCTAACTTTATATTTAGATAACTGTAATAGTGATGCTACTGAAGATGAGATAATTCCTTTTCCAAGTGATGATACCACACCACCTGTGACAAATATGAATTTAGTCATGTTTTAAAATAATATTCAAATCAACTCCTTCTATTCAGTAGGAACAACAGGGTCTACTTTTTCAATCTTTTTTTCAACATCAAATTCTTCTGGTATTAGATCTAGTCTATCAATAATAGAATCATCTGACGAGTCCAGAATAGATTCTTTTTTAAATTCCTTATTAGAAACAAGAACCAATGAAAAACTAGTTAAAAAAAAACAAACTGCCAAAAAAGATGTGGTTCTTGTAAAAAAATTTGAGGTACTCCTAGCTGAAAGAAAATCACCTAAACCACCACTATTAGATTGACCAATACCAAGTCCTCCACCTTCTGATCTTTGCAAAAGTATAAAAATAACCAAAAAAATGCATATAAGTATATGTATAGTAAGAACAATAGAGAACATCTGAACTACAATAGTAAAAAAACAAAAAAAATCAATTAAAATAACTTTTAGTTAAGATTTTGTTGATTTCATATTTTTTTATACTTGCCCCACCTATTAAGGCACCATTAATTTCTGTTTTATCAACAATATCAAAATAATTATTGGAATCTACTGAGCCACCATACAAAAACGTTATTTTTTTTATTTCTTTTTCTTTTTTTAAATAGTTACAAATGTAGTTTTTTATTTCTAAAATCTCACCAATTTTTGGTGTTAGTCCAGACCCTATTGCCCAAATTGGTTCATAAGCAATTATAACATCTTTTTTTGGTTCAACACATTCTTTCAATTGCGAAGAAATAACTTTTAGAAAATTATTTTCTTTTCTTTCCTGAAATGATTCACCAATACAAATAATTGGACAAAGTCCAAATTTTCTAACTAAATCAGCTTTCTTTCTAATCAAATTATTAAGTTCATTGTGATAGTTTCTTCTTTCAGAATGACCAATAATTACATACTTGCAATCAAAAGATTTAATAAGTTCAATACTTGAGTCACCAGTAAAAGATCCATTTATTTCGTGATGACAATCTTGAGATCCAAGAATAATTTCTGTACCTTTTATAAGTTTTGAAATAAGTGGAATTAGAAGAAATTGAGGACAGATAATATTTTTAATTTTTTTGTTTGTTGGTAAAGTTAAATCTTTAATTTGTTCAATTAATTTTTTTGCACTAATTAAATTTAAATTCATTTTCCAATTTGAAACAATTAATGTATTTTGTGGCATAATTATGATATAAAATTTTCTAAACTAAATAACCTTAGAATAATGTTAACTACTTTAAGAAATAGCTCAAAAAACACAATATTAAAAGTTTTTTTAGGTTCTTTACTTACAATTTTAATTATCAGTTTTGCAATGTGGGGAACTGAGGATTTGGTTGGAGTAACAAAAAAACAAAGCACAGTCGCAACAGTTGGAAGTATAGATATTTCATCTAGAGAGTTTTATTCATTATATTCACGACAAACAGAAGAAATTAGAAAATTACTTGGCTCTTCTTTAAGCATTGAAAAAGCTAGACAATTTGGATATGTCGATAGAGCTTTAGGTTCCTTAATAAATAGAGCATTGTTTAACAACGAGGCAGTTGAACTAGGGCTTTCTGTAAGTGATATTAATGTTAGAGACAAAATTTTAAAAGATGAATCTTTCAAAGATGATTTAGGTCAATTTAGCGAACTTTTATTCAGACAATTAATTTCAGAATCTGGTTATACTGAAGATTCGTATATAGATGGAACAAGACAAGATTTAGCTAGAGAACAAATGATTGAAACCGTTAGATCTAGTTTAACAATTCCTGAAGTTATAATGAAAAGTCTTGGTGAATACGATCTTCAAGAAAGATCAGTTGATTACGTAGTTATTGATGCAAAAAAAGAAAAAATTAAGGATCCAGATGACAATCAGATAAGAAGTTTCTTTAACGAGAATAAAGAAGACTTTTTTTCAGAAGAATTTAGAAGTGCAAAAACATTGCTACTTGATGCAAAAAAATATGCAGAAAAATTAACAGTTACCGAAGATGAGATTGAGATTCTTTACGAGGAAAGAAAACAAGCGCTAATAGATCCAGAAGAAAGATATATTTTGCAAATTTTAGTTGATGAAAAGAAAAAAGCAGAAAAGATATATAAACTATTAAAAAGTGGAGAAAAGTTTGAAAATGTAGCAAAAAAAGAAGTTGATCTGACTGAAGAAGATATAGATTTAGGATGGAATACTAGAAATGAACTTCCAGAAGAAATCGTAAATTCAGTTTTTTCTCTAAATCTAAATGAAATTTCCAAACCTCTTAAAAGTACGTTTGGATGGCATATAATGAAAATGTCTAAAAAAAAAGATAGAAGAGAGACCACATATCAAGAAGTTAAGGAAAAATTTAGAAATGAAATTTTGCTAGAAAAAGGCAAGGAGGCTGTTTTTGATTTGCAAGATGAGCTTGAAGATCTTCTGGCGTCGGGAAATACATTTGAAGAAATCTCCAAAACTTTAGACGTTAAGCTAATAATTGCAAAAGATATTAATAGACAAGGAATTAAAATTGATGGTCAAAAAAATAACGAATTTAATGATGAAAGAATTTTACGCTCAGTTTTCACTCAAAAAATTAACGAAGAAGGAAATATCATTGATATAGATAAGGATGAAGGTTTGGCAATCAGCATTGTAACAAAAGTAACTAAACCAAGACAAATGAATTTTGATGAAGCTAAAGACTTGGCTAAAGAAAAATTATTAAAAAAAAATCAGCTTAGTAGTGCAATTAAAAAAGCTAAAAAAATAAAAAACGAATTAGACAAAGGTCAAAAAATTAATCAAATTGCCAAAAATTATATGCTTGAGACTAAAGGTGTAAAACCTTTTACCAGAATACTTCCTGATAGCAGTGAATTACCAATACCACTTATAAGTAAAATTTTTGATTCAAAACTAGGTGATGTAAATATACATCAAAGAGGTGAAAACGAAGTAATTCTTGCTCAAACAGCTGAAATTTTGAACAATTTATATAATGACAAATCAGAAATTAAAGATTTAACTGAAAAAATAAAAGATGATTTGTCAATAGATCTCTTAGCTCAATTTTCTGAAGCTCTTAGAAAAAAATACAAAATAACAATTAACGATGATGTAATTGATCAATTAAATTAAAATGAATATTTTGTGTCCTGATCTTAAATTATTTAAGAAAAATTATGAGTCAGGAAAAACTCAACTTTTGTACCAATCACTTGCTGCAGATGTACATACGCCAGTATCTGTAATGATTAAATTAAAAAAAGAAAAATATAGTTTTCTTTTTGAGTCAGTTGAAAAAGGAAGCCAAAAAGGAAGATTTTCAGTTATTGGATTAAGACCAGATATTATTTGGGAATGTAAAAATAATTCGTACATTCTTAGTGACTTAAGTAACAAAAAAAAAATTAAAAAAAATGGCACAAATCCACTAAAGAGTCTTAAAAAATTTATAAAAGACAACCAAGTCATAATACCAAAAAGTTTACCTCCTATATCTTCAGGCTTATTTGGATACTTAGGTTATGAAATGATCAGATATTTTGAAAATCTTAGCTTAAAAAAGGAAGATAAATTAAAATTACCAGAATCAATCTTTATAAGACCGTCAGTAACATTAGTTTTTGATAATGTAAATGACAAACTTTTTATAACTAAACTTGTATCATCTGGGGAAAAAAAATCCATAGAAGCATTTAGATTTGCATTCAATGAAATAGAGGTAATTTTAAAAAAGATCAATAATCCTCTCAAAAAAATCAATTTAAAAACATACTCATTTGCAAAAAAAATTAATATTTTTAAAGACGTTAAATCTAATACAAGTTATCAAGAATTTAAAAAAATGATCCTTAAGGCTAAAAAATATATTTATGAAGGAGAAATTTTTCAAGTTGTTTTGTCTAGAATTTTAAAAAAAAAAATTAACGCTGAACCTCTTGCTATATACCGAGCACTTAGGCATTTAAATCCATCACCATACCTTTTTTTTATGAATTTTAAAAATTTTACCATAGTTGGATCAAGTCCAGAAATACTTATAAAGCTCCAAGATGAAAAAGTTACAATTCGCCCAATTGCAGGCACAAGAAAAAGAGGTGTTAATAAAGTTGAAGATTTGAAAATGGAATCTGAATTAATTAATGATCCGAAGGAAATTTCAGAACATTTAATGCTTCTTGATCTTGGCAGAAATGATATTAGTAGAGTTACAAAAGCTGGGTCTGTAAAAGTTACTGATAAAATGTATATTGAATATTTTTCCCATGTAATGCATATTGTATCAAACATTGATGGCATATTAGATAAAAAAAAAACTAGCACTGATGTGCTGTTTAGTGGTTTTCCTGCAGGAACAGTTACTGGCGCCCCTAAAATTCGAGCAATTGAAATAATTGAAGAGCTTGAGAAAAGTAGAAGAAATATTTATGCTGGTTCCGTAGGCTATATTTCTGCTAATGGGGATATTGATACATGTATTGCACTAAGAACAGCCTTAATAAAAAACAACAATGCTTACATTCAATCAGGAGCTGGAATTGTTGCTGATAGTCAACCAAAAAAAGAATATAACGAAACAGAAAATAAAGCAATGGCACTTTTAACTGCATGTGCACACGCAAATAATTTTAAATAATTTTATGCTAATCTTAATTGATAATTACGATAGTTTTACATATAACCTAGTTCATTATTTCAAAGAAATTGGACAAAATGTATTTGTATATAGAAATGATGACAAAACAGCAGATGAAATAATTAAGTTGTCACCAAAATTTTTAGTTATTTCTCCAGGGCCAAGTAAACCAAAAAACTCTGGAATTTGTCTTGAATTAATAAAAAAAATTTCAAATAAACACATACCTATCTTAGGTGTTTGCCTTGGACATCAAGCAATTGCCGAATCATTTGATGGTAAAGTCATACAAAGTGGAAAACCTGTTCATGGAAAAGTTAGCAAAATTATGCATGAAAATTCAATCTTATTTAAAAATATGGACAATCCATTTAATGCAACAAGATATCACTCACTTATAGTTGAAAAAAAATCTTTGCCAAAATGTTTTAAAATAACAGCTCAAACTGAATCTGGAGTTGTTATGGCAATTGAACATAAAAAATTCCCTATTTTTGGCGTTCAATTTCATCCTGAAAGCATTGCAACAGAGCATGGTCATCAACTATTAGAAAACTTTCTTTCTGTCAAAAAGAAATAATGCAATTATTTAAATTAATATTAACCATTTACACTCAAACTCTTAATGCTAAAAATTAGTAATCTAAAAATTATTTCAAACTTTTAGTTATGAACTTTCAAACAACAGTTTTTAAATCACTTCTAGAAAATAGAGATCTAAATACTATAGAAAGTAAAGAATTAGCTAGAATATTTTTTGATAAAAGTGTTGATAATGTAAAACTTTCAAGTTTATTAACTCTACTTCATATCAAAGGGGAATCATTTAATGAGATTTACGCATTTGTAAAACTTTTAAAAAAAAAATCAAAAAAAATAAACTTAAAAGGAGACTTAATGGACACATGTGGAACGGGTGGTGATAGTAAAAATAGCTTTAATTTTTCAACTGCCGTTTCTATTTTGCTAGCTTCTTGTGGAGTAAAAATAGCTAAACATGGAAATAGGTCTATAACATCAAAGTCTGGAAGTTTTGATATATTAGAATCTCTTGGAATTAACATTAATTTAAATGATAACGAACAAAAGAAATTCTTTAATCATCATGGAATATGTTTTTTATTTGCACCTAATTATCACCAATCACTAAAAAATGTTTCACAATTAAGAAATTCGTTACCATTTAGAACTATTTTCAACCTTCTTGGACCACTCTTGAACCCTACAAAACTAAAATACCAACTACTTGGAGTAAGTAGAAAAGAAAATCTAATTACACACTCACAGTGTTTAAAAAAATTAGGCATTAAAAAAGCATGGACTGTTTATAATTTAAATGGTTTTGATGAATTAACAACAACAGGAACAAATTTAATTTATGAAATTAACAATAAAGTTTTAAAAAAAAAAGAACTTAATCCAAAAGAGTTAGGATTTAAAATAAGATCTGAAAATGATTTAATAGGTGGCACTTCAAAGGAAAATGCTTTCATTTTAAGGCGTGTATTTGAAGGAGAGACGGGAGCCATCAGAGACAATATCCTCTTAAACACAGCTGCTGGACTACTTGTTTCTGAAAAAGTAAAGTATATTAATGATGGGATTTTACTAGCTAAAAAAGCAATCGACAATGGTTTAGCTTCTAAAAAACTTAAATCCTTAATTAAATAAAATGAGCAAACTCGAAGAGATATGTAAATATAAAATTCTAGAAATAGAAGAATTAAAAAAAAAATATAATTATACAAGAAACACGAAGAAACATAGTAATTTTTTAAAAACTCTCACAGAATTTAATAAAACTAATTTCAATGTAATTGCTGAAATTAAAAAAAGATCTCCAAGTCATGGACTAATCGTTAATAATTTTAATCCTGTAGAAATTGCAGAAAAATATAAAAAAGCTGGTGCTAAATGTTTATCTGTATTAACAGAAAAAAAATATTTTGAAGGTGATATAAAGTTTATTCCATTAATCAAAGAGAAAGTTGACATACCTATTCTTAGAAAAGACTTTATAATTGATGAATGGCAAATTTATGAAAGTTCATATTTTAAAGCTGACTGTATTTTATTAATTTTTTCTATTCTTGATGATGACCAAATCGCAAGATTCTACAAAATTGCAAAAGATTTAGGTATGGATGTTATTTGTGAGATTCACAATTCATTAGAGTTGCAAAGAGCAGTTAATCTTAATGTAGATTGTATAGGGATAAATAATAGAGATTTAAAAACACTAAAAATTAATCTTGATAATTTTAGAAAACTAGTAAAAAAAATCCCAAAAGGATTTTTAAAAATTTGTGAAAGTGGGCTAAAAACAAACAAACAGATTAAGCAAATGTCCTTGTGCGGAGCAGATGCTTTTTTAATAGGTGAAAGTTTGATGAAATCTAATAATATTTATAAAAATACGTTTGAAATGATAAAAAAATGAATAAATTTAGTCATATAGACAAAAAAAAGATTAAGATGGTTGATATTTCTAAAAAAAAAAAAACAGAAAGAATAGCACAAGCCGAGTGTTTTGTTAAATTTAAAGAGTCAATCTACAATAAAATTTTTAAGGAAGGATCAAAGAAAGGTGAAATATTTAACACAGCTAGGTTAGCTGGAATTATGGCAGCAAAAAAAACAAGTGAATTAATACCTCTTTGTCATAATATTAATATTCTTTCTGTTGAAATTGAATTTAAAAATAATGATAAGGATTATTCAATTTCTGTATTCACAACTGCAAAAGCTAATCATTCTACAGGTGTAGAAATGGAAGCTATTACGGCATGCTCTATTTCTGCAATAACTATCTACGATATGCTTAAGTCGCTAGATAAATCTATTGTTATTAATAATTTGAGATTGAAACTTAAAAGTGGTGGAAAATCAGGAATTTATAAAAATGATTAATTTCATCAATGCATGCAAAATAATTAAAAAAAAAGTATTAGAAAGTAAAAAGAATGAATATGTTGAGATTGTTAATTCTCACAATAGAATTCTAGCCAAGGACTATTCAGCAGATTTTAACTTTCCTGCAATTGATACTTCAGCAATGGATGGAGCTATAATCTTTAAAAATGATTTGAAAAAGAAAAAATTTAGGTTAGTAGGAGAATCTAAAGCTGGAGAAAAATCCACCACAGAATTTAAAAATAATGAAGCAAAACTTGTGTATACTGGTGCCCCAATACCAGGCACAAACAAAGTTGTGATACCTTTTGAAAATTTTAACTTTGATAATCAAAAAAAAAGTATTTTTATAACTAAAAAAACCAGTAAAAATTTCATAAGAAAAAAAGGATCAGATTTCAAAAAAAATAAAAAATACCTTCTTAAAAATAACTTAATTTCAATAAGAACTATTGCTCTAGCAAAAAGTATGAAAATTAAAACTTTTTTAGTTAAGAAAAAACCAAGAGTATTTGTAATATTAACTGGTGATGAATTAATTACAAAAAAAAACCCTGAGGGAACAATTGAATCATCTAATTTGGAAATATTAAAATTATTAATACCTAATTTAGGTGGAAATATTGTGAAAATAGAAACAACTAGAGATAGTTCAATCGAGATTGAAAATACATTTAAGTCTTGTAGTAATTTTGATCTACTCATTACTTCTGGGGGCATTTCCAAAGGAAAATATGATTTAGTAAAAAAAACTCTATTTAAAAAAAAATTAAAACTTTTTTTTGATCAAGTAGAAATTAAACCTGGAAAACCAACAATTTTTGGGAAATTTACACAAAATAAGTTTTTTCTTGGAATACCTGGAAACCCAGTTTCTTGTTTTATTACTACATTAATTTTTTTTCAAAAATTTGTTGATTCATTTTATGGAATTAACAACAGGACAATTTTTAAAAAAAAACTTAAGTCCAAATCATATATTCCAAAAAATAATAGTTTTACTACTTTTTTAAGAATAAAGATAGAAAACAGTAAACAAAATTCATTTAGCGTTTTTCCTAATCAAGACAGCGCATTACAATCAATACTAAATGATGCTGATGGAATCCTAGTTAGAAAACCGTTTTCTAAAGAAATAAATGTTGGATGCTCTACAGAAGTAATATTGTTTAATCGTATATTAAATATTGAAATATAAACTTGACTTATAAAAAGAACTTATGTAGAACATTTATATTATGCTTACAAAAAAACAAAACGAAATTCTTGACTTTTTAACTATTTATTACAAAAAAAATAAAATCTTTCCTACATTTGATGAAATGAAAATCAAGTTAAAAATTAAATCTAAATCAGGAATACATAAATTATTGTCTAGTCTTGAAGAAAAAGGATTTATTGAAAGACTTCCTCACAAAGCAAGAGCGCTAAAAATTAGAAAATTAAACAATTTTTTGGATGAAGAAAACATTGTTAATTTTTCCAACAAAAAAAATAAAAACCTAATCCCTTTCCTTGGAAGAATAGCTGCTGGTAACCCAATAGAAGCAATTACAGGAAGTTTTGAACAGATTTCCGTACCAGATTACCTTATCAATAATGATGATGAGCACTTTACTCTTGAAGTTTCTGGAGATTCAATGATTGAAGAAGGAATCTTTGATGGTGATATAGTTGTTATAAAAAAAGCTACCCATGCATTCACTGGGAATATAGTAGTCGCACTTATAGATGAAAACGAAGTAACATTAAAAAAGTTTAGATCCTTCAAAAATTCAATTGCACTTGAGCCAGCTAATAAGTCTTATAAAACCAAGATTTATGGAGAGGGTAGAGTTAAAATTCAAGGGAAATTAGTAGGACTAATCAGAAAATTCTGACAAAACTTTATGACAATAACAAGATTTGCCCCCTCACCTACTGGTTCACTACATATAGGAGGAGCGAGAACTGCTCTTTTTAATTATATTTTTGCAAAATCACAAAACGGGTCATTTAAAATTAGAATTGAAGATACCGATAAAATTAGAAATAAGAATGAATCAGTAGAATCTATCTTA
>CAYYMX010000016.1:0-21075 GCA_964473045.1 uncultured Alphaproteobacteria bacterium
GCTCTTTTTAAAAAATGTTTTACTTTGTGCATTCAAAGACACATGAAGACAAAAAAAAATCAAAAAAAGTACTATTGAATTAATTTTTTTCAATTTTATATTCACTTTCAATTAGTTTTGGAGTTACAACAAAATCTGTTGTACCCAAATAAACAAAAAACAAAACAAAAAGAACAATTAAAACAATAAGTATTTTAAGTATCAATTTATTCATGATTTAATAATCCTTTTATTGTAAAATAGTGAGTTATGTTAAATATATATCAATATTTAGTTAATTTATAAATTTTTAAATGATTTTTATTAAAAAAATCATTGTCTTGATAGGTATGACTGGGGTAGGAAAGACAACTGTTGGAAAGGTTTTATCTAGCTAATTAAAAAAGGAATTTTGGGATTCAGACCATCAGATTGAACTGGCTTCAGGATATAAAATTTCTGATTTTTTTTCAAGATTTGGCGAATCTGAGTTCAGAAAGCTTGAAAAAAAAATTTTTTTTAGGATCATTAATACAAATAGTAAGGCAATTATTTCAACTGGTGCAGGACTATTTTCTGATACAGAGATACTGAATTTAGTATTAAACAAAACTATATGCATTTTTCTAAACGCAAAAATTAGAACTATTCATGAAAGGTTAAAGAATAATGTTCAAAGTAGACCAAAACTTTCTAAAGGCAATTTATTAAAAAAAATTCAAAGAATGCATAAAAAAAGATTTAAAAATTATAATCTTGCCCATATAAAGATCGATGTAGATGATTTATCTATCCTAGATATAGTGTCAGACATAATCAATAATTTAAAAGAATATGAAAAACCATAGAAAATTAAGAGAATTAACATACTCACCCATTATTGACATTAAACTGATTGAAAAATTAAATAGAACTCTTACTAATAAGTTTATGAAATCTTGTTTAGGATAAAATGTATGTTTTATTGAAAATTATTATTGATTAGAAAAAATTGTAATGATAAAAAAAAACCTGGAACCTAAAGCTTTTGATGTAAAACTTAAAGAAAAAACCGAAATTATTAAATTTCTGAAAAAAGAGTGGGTTAACTCCAAGGAAAATTTTGGGAATTTGTTTGATTATAGGAAAAATATTAGTGATTTAAATTTAGATATACCATTTTATGGTGTATGTTTAAAAAATAATGAAAATAAAATAGTTGGTTATCAAGGGCTTATTTGCCACAAGAGTCAATTTCATAAAAAATGGATCTTGAACCTTACTACATGGACGGTTAATAAAAACTATCGTCAACATAGTCTAAAAATTCTATATTTTATTCTAAAAAAGAGTAAGGATAAAATCTTAACAAATTTCAGTGCCAATGAAAGAGTCCAAAAGATTCTTTTTTTTCTCGGGTTCAAAGAAATAGACTCATCAGAAAAAACATATAAAACATTTCATCTTGCTCATCATAAATTGTTTAACAAATTTTCATTCTCAATTGGGAAAAAAGCAGTTGAAAAATTTACAAACTCTTTTCACAGAAAAGTTTTAGAAGATCATCTTAATATGGGGTGTTCAATCATTTCTATTAAAATTAAAAAAACTAAATATTTAGGAATAATTATTATCAAAACTGGGCTTAAAAAAAAGCAAGCTCAAATTATTTATAGTACAAATGAATATTTAATTAGAAAGAAAAAATACTGGATACAACTTTCTCTTATTGTTTTGTTCAATCTACAATGTTTAACTATTAATGTAGACAATAGATTATCTCCGTTCATAGTCAAACCTAGCAAAAAAAAAAGAAGAAAGATGTACGCATATGGATTAAAAAATAAAGATCTTATACCTAGTAGAGCGTACAGTGAGCCAATACATATCTTTGGAAACTTTAAAAACTAGTTTTGAAAAAGAAATTTTTTTATTTTCTCAATAGAAACAAATAATTCAATTTCCTTCAATTTAAATTTGACATTAAACCTTTTCTCAACCGCCAATAAAAAATTAATGTGACCTAGTGAATCCCATTGACGAATATCATTTATTTTCATCGATAAAAAATCATTTTCACTTACTTTTATTTCAAAAACTTCTTCAAAGATCTCTTTAAGAAGCAATATGTCAGTAGATTTTGTCATATTTATTGTTTAATTCTCCCAACTTAACTTTAAAACAAAAGTTTTCATTTAAGTTAATTCTTTTTTTTTCAATGCTCTTTTTAAAAAAATTTAAGAAAAAATCTTTTAGTAAAATATTTTTATCAGTTCTTAAATGCTCAATAATAATATTTTTTTTTTTAATTAAAAAAAAATTAAAAATATAACCCAAAAACCAAAATTCAAATTTTCTTCCTAAAATTCTGCAACTTATCAAATAATTCTTTAAAAAAAAATCTTGATTGTTTATTTTTTCTAACATAGCCAAACCAACGGTACCATGGTCACCAAATTTATCTTTTATACTTGCAATAAAACCTATTGTTTTATTACTTTTTACAAAATCTTTCATTTCATCAACTGTATATTTTTGAGTTCTAAAATTAAATTGATTGGTTTTAATTGTCATCTGCGAAGCTCTGTGAATAAATTTATCACTTAGTTTTGCAACCTTAGGTTTAATTCTTAGATCTTTAATAAATTTTTTAATATCACTTGAGCTTTCTTTTTCTTTTTTAAAATTTCTTCTGGCCTGGTATTGTTTTGTCTTTTTAGAATCCTCACTAGATTTATTAAATTTTATTAGACTGATATTATTGCGAAGCATTGATGGCCATTTTTCAACTTCTTGTGGCACATCTATAACTTGAACCTTAGGTAATTTAAATCTTACTTCTTCTCTCTCAAGTGGGTTATCATCCCAAAAAACAAAGGAATCTAAATTTAAATTTAGATCTTGTGACAACTCAATTATATTGGAGTATTTATTTTTCCAATTAACCTTAAATTCAATAATGTCATTCAATTTCAAGATCATGTTTTGATTCTTCTTAAAGACATTTTGAACATCTTTCAATTCATTCTTGCTACAAATACTTAGCAATATTCCTCTATTTTTAACTTCTAATACAGTTTTTTGAAAATCAATAAATGCTTGTCCTAATCCGTCTGTACCTAGCTCTAAATTCTTATATCCATTTTGACCAACTATTCCTCCCCAAAGTGTATTGTCACAATCAAGAACAAGAACTTTTTTATCATAAGAATCAATTCTATTAAGAAATTCAAAAAGTTTTTTGGTGTAAATTTCCAACCCAAATAAAGAAAATCTAAATTTAAAAAAATACCAGTTCCTAATATCAAAACATTTTTTTAACCCAAAATAAGAAAATTCTTTTTGAACATCAAAATAGAATATATTTGGAAAACTATTAGAAAGTTTAAATATTTTTCTTTTAAGACTCAAAATTAATTTTTCTTTTGATTGACTATCTTTTAAATCATGTAATGGAGACAAAAATTGTGAGTCTAGTATTGTTATAATTAAGCGGCAATTATTATTTTCTAAAAAACTTTCAACTAGTTTAAAAATATTTGAAAAAAAAGAATTCGTGGAAGTGTTAGATTTATTCAACAAATCATCATAGAAAATAAGTAAAACTAAAAAGTCTAATTTAACTTTTTTTTTTGTTAAAAAAGAAAAATCAAAATAATTACCAAATTCAATCTCAAAATTTTTATTTTTCCAAAGTTTATTTTTATCGAGCAAGTAGCTGGTTGATAAAAAAAAAATTTTTTTTGATAGCATCAACTTTATTATTTTGTGGTAAAATTAAATGAAATGTTAAAGTATAAAAGTTTTATTTTCAATATCTTATTATGAGGTTTGACCATATTGGCATTTTTGTTTCGGATCTTCAATATGGTCTTGAACATCTTTCAAGTTTGATTGGAGTTAAAAATCATTCTAAAGTCTTTTCTGATTCAAATCACCATGTAAAAGTTCAATTTTTGTATGATAGCAACAATGTTTGTTATGAAATTGTTGCTCCACATGGATTAAAGAATCCTGTAGATGGTCTTCTCAAATCAAGAAAAAACCTTTTGAACCATATTGCTTATAAAGTTACAAACATAGAAGAGACTATTGCAAATTTCAAAAGAAATAATTGTTTGCAAATTTCCACCTTAATGCCATCTGTGGCATTTAATGGAGCTCCAGTGACTTTTTTTTTATCTCCTTTAGGATTTGTAATTGAATTAATTTCGGAAAATTAAATCTTTGAATCGATAAATTAAATTTGTGAGTTTAAATTTGTATATTTAGTTAGTTAAAAAATCTTCAAAAATGCATAAAAAAAGAATTACAAAACATAATTTCACCTACATAAATATTAGTGTATAAGGTTTATCTGTAAAAAATATTGTATCCAGTATTATCAACAATCCACAGAAATATGAAAAGCAACAATAAAATACTTGTTAAATTAGGTGAAAGGTCTTACCCAATCTTAATTGGGACTAAACTAATAGGGAAGTTAGATCAAATTTTGAATAATTTTATAGGATTCACTAAAGTAGTTATTGTGTCAGATCAAATAGTTTCAAAGTTTCATTTAAATGATTTATGCAAATCTTTTTCTAAGAAAAATGTCCAATTTAAAAAAATTATTTTACCTAATGGTGAAAAAGTTAAAAGTTTTTTTTTTTTAGAAAAACTTCTAGAAAAAATCCTAGCTTTAAATATTGATAGAAATACATTACTAATTTGTCTTGGAGGTGGGGCAATTGGAGATTTAGTTGGTTTGTGTTCAAGTTTATTGTTACGTGGAGTAAAATTGGTACAGATTCCAACTAGCCTTTTATCTCAAGTTGATAGTTCAGTAGGAGGTAAAACAGCAATAAATTCAAAATATGGTAAAAATCTATTAGGTACATTTAAACAACCTATTGCAGTAATTATCTCTGTTGATACACTTAATACTCTTGATTTAAGACAAATAAAGTCTGGGTATGCTGAAATTCTAAAATACTCTATTATTGAAGATAAGAGTTTTTTTCTCTGGTTAAAAAGTAATGGAAAAAAAGTAATCTCACTTAATTACGACTCTTGTATTTACGCAATTAAAAAGAGTTGTTCTATAAAGGCCAAAATTGTTTCTAATGATGAGAAAGAAAAGGGTATAAGAGAAATTCTAAATTTTGGACACACATTTGGACATGCAATTGAATCGATAACAAATTATTCAAAAAAAATAAACCATGGTGAAGCAATCTATCTAGGAATGTTCTTAGCATTGAAATTTTCAAACTATTTGGGTTTATGTAGTAAAAATCTTACTAATGAATTTGTTCTACATATGGAAGCATTAGAATTATCTTACAAAATATCGGACTATAAAATTGGTATTACCGCAGAAAAGTTTCTTAAACATTTAAAATTTGATAAAAAAATAATAAGCAATAAATTGAAATTTATTCTACTAAAAGATTTTGGAAACCCCACAAGTTACATTTTAGAAGATGAGAAAATTCTTTTAAAATTTTTAAAAAAGGAATTAAACTAGTTTTTGATGGAATTATCACTTTCAATACTGTTAGGATCAATTGTTGGCTTGGTTATTCTTTCGGCTTTTTTTTCTGGTTCAGAAACTTCTCTAACATCAGCTTCCAAACCAAGAATCCACACTTTAGCTCGTTCTGGAAAAAAAAATGCAAAAATTTTTGAAAAAATATTCAAGGATAAAGAAAAGTTGATTTGTACAATTTTATTTGCAAATAATTTAGTTAATGTTCTAGCTTCAGCTATAGCAACAAAAATTCTTATTGAAATAACAGAAACTGAAGGAGTTTTTTATGCAACAATTATTATGACACTAATGATTCTAATTTTTGGCGAATTAATTCCAAAAACATTGGCTTTGTCTAAAGCTGATCAAATTGCACTAAAAGTTTCTCCTATAATAAGAGTGTTAATGGTTTTATTCTATCCTTTAACTTCAACTCTCAACTCTTTAGTTTCAATAATTCTTAAAATTTTTGGTATTAAAAATAATCCAGAAAGTAAAGAAGAAATAATAGAAGAAAGAGAAGAAGAATTGAGAGGTGTAATAGACCTCCATGGAAAAGATACCTCAAAAGATGAAAAAAACATGCTAAAATCAATTTTGGATCTTGATGAAATTACAGTCGGATCAATTATGATCCCAAGAAAAGATATTTTCAGTATTCCATCAACAATAAGTTTTAATTCACTAATTCACAATCTAAAAAAATCTCCACACTCTAGGGTACCTGTTTGGGAAAAGAATCCAGAAAATATAGTTGGGGTATTTCATGTAAGAAAATTAATTGAACTAGAAAAACCAAATAGGACAGAATTTGAAATCAAAACTCTTTGTCAAAAGCCATGGTTTATTCCAGAATCAACAAAGTTAGACAACCAACTCATGGCGTTTAAAAAGAGAAAAGAACATTTCTCAATTGTGGTTGATGAATACGGGGAGTTTTTAGGGATAGTTACATTGGAAGACATTATTGAAGAAATAGTAGGTGATATTGATGATGAACTTGATGTTCTTAAAGTTTCTCAAAAAATAAAAGGAGTTAAATCAATCTCATCTTTGAATTACCTTGTTAAAGGAACTGTGAATATCAGAGACCTTAATAGAGACCTTAATCTTAATATACCAACATCAAATGCATCAACAATTGCTGGACTGATTCTTTATGAAAGTAGAACCATACCAAAGGTTGGACAAGTTTTTGCTTTTTTTAACTTAAAATTTGAGATTCTTGCCAAAAAAAATAATCAAATCACACTTCTAAAACTTAGTAAAAAAAAAAACTAAAAATTTAAATAAAAAAGTACTATAATAATCAGGGGAGGAAAAATTTTTGATTATAGAGGATTTACTACATAAAGTTTTAAATAATCAGAAACTAGTGATAATTGAAGAAAAAACCACAATATTTGAAGCGGCATCGACTATGCAAAAGAATAGATGTGGTGCATTGCTAGTTTGTAAAAAAAAGAAAACAAACTCATTAGTTGGTATTATAACAGAAAGAGATCTTGCATTCAGGGTAATCCCAAAGAGTTTAGATCCAAAGCAAACATTGGTGGGAGAAATCATGACAAAAAATGTTGATACCATTTCACCAAACAAAACAACTACTGATGCAATACATATTATGAAGTCAAAAGGCTTTCGGCATTTACCTGTTGTAGAAAATAAGAATGTTGTTGGTATTTTATCTATGAGAGATTTATACGACTATGCTCATAATCAACTGCAAGATTCTTTAAAGAAACACCAGGAGTTTATGTTTGGAACAGGTTACGGGTAAAGTTACTTAGTAAATTATTTTGACTACAAGTGCGTGAATATGTGTTTTCATTTCGTTATTTAGAATTTTAAAGATTAATCTTTGACCTTCTATTCTGGTTAATGCAGATAGTTTAGCAGATTTTATTGTAATAGAAAAATGTGAGTTATCTCCTCCAGGATTGTTGAGATGATTCAAATGCTCTTTTGAATCATTAGTTACCTTCAGAAATGATGGTTGAAAAAAAATTTCAAGTTTTTTGTATATTGTTGATTCATTCATATATTTAATAATAGAATAGATTATGAAAAAAAAGTCAATCAAACACATTTATCCTTGGGAACAAAACTTAGGAGAAAAAGAATGCGATGAAAAGAACTGTAATAAAGTAGGAAACTACCACGCACCAAAATCTCCAAACAGTTCTGACAAATATATTTTTTGTTATGATCATATAAAAAATTACAACAAAAGATGGAACTATTTTGCTGGAAAATCTCAGAAAGAAATTTATGAATTTCAAAAAAATGACCTTTTTGAGAACAGACCCACAAAACCTTTCTCATCTGGAGAAAGATCAGAGATTAAATTTGAATTTGATTATTTTTTTGACAAATCCAAAATAAAATTTTCAAAGAAACAAAAAAAGATTAAACAGGAATTTTTTGAAAATTTTGATGATGAAATCAAAGAATCTATTAAGATACTTGAATTAGACTCAGAATTTACGGAATATCAATTAAAAAAAAAGTATAAGGAATTAGTAAAAAAATTTCACCCAGATCTTAATAAGGATCTTCTGAAAAAAGAAACAAAAATAAAAAAAGTTAACAGAGCTTACAAGGTTTTAGAAAAATTCCTAAAAAAATTATGAAATTAGACAATAAAATACTAGAAATCAATAAATTAGATTCTCTTTGCTATTCGGACGAGGCATTTGGTCTAAAAAAAAGATTTTCTATACCTAGCTTTTCCAAAAAAACTAATTTAGTACCTGAGATAGATAAAAATTACGTTTTTGATGAAACAACAACCACGTCTATTTTGATGGGTTTTAAGTATAACAAAAAGGTTCTAATTCAAGGTTTGCATGGTACTGGCAAATCTACTCACGTTGAACAAATATCAGCAAGATTAAATTGGCCTTGCGTTAGAATTAATTTGGATACTCATATCAGTAGGTTTGATTTGCTTGGCAAAGACATGATATCAGTTAAAGACAACAAACAAGTAACAAGCTTCAAAGAAGGATTGCTTCCTTGGTCAATACAAAATCCTGTAGCTTTAGTATTTGATGAATATGATGCTGGAAGACCTGATGTAATGTTTATTATCCAAAGAATTCTTGAAGCTAATGGAAAGTTAACATTATTAGATCAAAATAGAGTTATAACACCAAATAAATCCTTTAGAATTTTTGGCACATGTAACACCATAGGTCTGGGAGACACCTTAGGTCTATATCATGGAACCCAAAATATAAATCAAGGACAACTTGACAGATGGAATATATTTACAACATTGAATTTTTTAAAGCCTGAAATTGAAGAAAAAATTATTAAAAATAAATTAACAAAGCAATCAAAAAAGAGTATCAGTGTAATTCCTAAAATTGTTAAACTCGCTAATCTTGTAAGAGATTCTTTTAAAAATTCTGATCTTTCGATTTTAATGTCACCGAGAACTTGCATACTTTGGGCAGAGAACATAGAAATTTTCAATGATGTTGATCTAGCCTTTAAATTAACATTTTATAATAAATGTGATGAAAATGATCAAAAATTGATTAATGAGCATTATCAAAGATGTTTTGGGAGAGAACTTGAGTAAACTCAATGATCTTGTATATTCAGCTGTATTAAGAGCACTCTCAAAAAATAAAATCATACAGTTTTCTGAACATGGGTTTGAATTTAAAAACGAATCATCAAAAAAATGCATTGCTATAAAACCAGAAGCATTAGAAATACAAAATTCTTCAAGGGGATTTATTGATTTTAATTCGCTAACGCTAAGATATAATAACGAAAAAATTTTTAAAAAATATTTTCCAAAAGCAAATAGTCAAAAAAGTCTATTTAATATTTTAAACACTGCAAGGTCACTTTCTATTGGCTTTAAAGAATATATTGGATGTAAAGAAAACATATACAAGATTCTGGATAACAATGTTTTTTTATTTAACTCCAAAGATAAAAATTCAATCCCAGAAAGATACTACAAAGATTTTTTCAATTTTTTTTTAAAAAATTTTCAAAAAAGGGATAAAGATTCAGTTAATTCTTTTTTAAAAAGATTTCCAAAAATAGATCCTAGCATTATCGAAAATCTAATAAAAAATATTAGTAATCAAGAAAAATTCTTAAAAGTTTTGTTGGATTTTATTAATCTTGTTTCTCAGAAAAATATATTATCAGATAATTCTATTAGTGATAGTGACAAAAAAAAAAATCAAAAAGAAACTAAAAATCTGAGTCAACCCTATGAAAATTACGAAAAAATTCAAAAAGAATTGTTGAAAAAAGAAATATTGCCCAGAAAAAAAGTTTTGGATAAAAAATCACACTCTAATCTAACAAAGGATAAAACCCAATTTAATTATTTTAATTCTGATTCAGAAAAATATAAAATATTTACTAAAAAATTTGATCTTTTTACAAATGCTAAAAGAATGGCTTCATTCCAGCAATTAAAAGTTTTACGAAAACAAGTTGATGACGAGTTTCAAGATGATAATGCATTAGTAACTAGGTTAGCAAAAAAGCTTGAAAAACTTTTGTACTCAGCAAATCTAAATCACTGGAAATTTGATCAAGAAGAGGGTATTTTCGATGGCTCTAGATTTTCCAACTTCATTGCCAACCCTAATTATTCATCAATTTTTAAGCTTGAGAGAGAAAATACAGCTAAAAACACAATTGTAAGTTTATTGCTAGATAACTCTGGTTCTATGAGGGGAAAACCAATTATTACAGCTGCTAAAACCACAGAAATAATTACCAGAATGCTCGAAAAATGTAAAGTGCAAGTAGAAGTGCTTGGATTCACTACACGTGAATGGAAAGGTGGAAAATCAAGGCTTGAGTGGGATAAATATCAAAGACCAGCAAATCCAGGACGATTAAATGATCTTCTACACATCGTATATAAAGATGCAAATTCATCCTGGAAATCTTGTAGGAATAACCTAGGTCTAATAATAAAGGAAGGACTACTTAAAGAAAACATTGATGGTGAAGCACTAATCTGGGCTAGTGATAGACTTCTTAAACGTAGCGAAAAAAAAAAAATTTTAATTGTTATCTCTGATGGTGCACCAGTTGATGACTCAACTCTTTCTGCAAATAATTCAAATATCTTAGATATTCATTTAAAAAAAACAGTTTCAGAACTAGAGAAAAAAAGAAGAATCCATTTACTAGCTATCGGGATTGGACATGACGTGTCAAAATACTATAACAATGCATTTACAATTGATGATGTAAGTAAATTAGGTGAAGTAATGGTAGATAACTTAACAAAAATTTTAAAACCTAGGAACTTTTAGAACTGCTTTGCTGTTTTGAGGAAAATAATTTTTTTAATTTTTTTGTCTCAGCGGTATGCCTATTGTTTTTTATATTAAGAACATACGAATCAATTCCTCCCTTGTTTTCAACACTTTTTATTCCTCGCGTAGAGACCTTGAGTTTAACTTTTTTACCTAAAATCTCGGAATAAAAAGATACATTCTGGAGATTAGGTAAAAATCTTCTCTTTGTCTTATTTATCGCATGACTAACGTTATTACCAACTAACGGTACTTTCTTTGTTATAGTACATCTTTTTGTCATAAAAACATCCTGAATCTAGAGATATAATTTAAAAATACAAACCAAATATTAATTTATTTTTTTACAATGTAATCAAGTATTATGTTTGTTGCAACACCTATACTAATCTTTTTAGAAAAAACTTTTTCCTCAATTTGTTTTACAAATAAAGTTGATTTTAAATCTCTGCTTACATAATCAATGATCTTCTGATTAATACTACCCCACATCCACTTAATTTTTTGCAAATCTCTGGATTTAAAAAAACTTCCATTCTTTTTTCTCCTTTTAACAAATTCATTAACACTTTTCCACACTTTATCAATCCCAATTCCTTTTAAAGATGAACATTTAAGTACATCAGGCTTTGATTCAAATTCTCTACTACTTCCAATAATCTGAAGTGCGTTACTATAATCTTGGCGTGTTAGCTCTGCAGTATTTTCTAATTCATTATCAGATTTATTAACCACCAATATGTCAGCAAGTTCAATTATACCCTTTTTAATTCCCTGGAGTTCATCTCCACCTGATGGAAGTAACATAACAAGGAAAATATCAACCATATCGTAAACTTCTGTTTCTGCTTGACCAACCCCCATTGTTTCGACAAAAATTATATAAAGCCCAAACTCTTCCAAGCACAAAATTGAATCCCTACTTTTTTTAGCTACACCACCCAACTGTCCATCACTGGGACTTGGCCTTATAAAAGCATTTGGGTTGATTGATAGTTTTTCCATTCTTGTTTTATCCCCTAATATTGAACCTCCTGTTCTCTTTGATGATGGGTCAATAGCTAAAACCGCAACTTTAAATCCTTTTGCAATTAGTTTTAAACCTAGTGCTTCTATAAATGTTGATTTTCCAACTCCTGGAACTCCAGTTACACCAATTCTTATAGATTTTTCAGTATACCTAAATTTACTAAACAAGTAATCTGTAGCCAAATTATCCTTTTTCAAACTTGATTCTACTAACGTAATAGTCTTAGCCAAATCTTTTCTAGATCCTTTTCTTATCCCATCAAGTAATTTATTTAAATAAAAAAAACTTTCTTTAGATAACTCCTCAACATTCTTTTTTTTTATACAAAAATCATTTGCTGAGACAAAGCCATCAGAAAATTTATATATTTTGTTTAATATTTTTTTCTCGGGAAACCTTTTCTCACCAATATACCTTGCTAGTGATACAGGAGAAATTCCTAAATGTTTAGCAAAATCCTTTTGGGAAATTCTTTTAAATCTCAAGAAATCCCTAAGTTTCATAATTAACCATAATGGTTAATATATCATAGTATATTAATTATTTCAATTGCTGCTTCAGGAATATTTGTTCCAGGTCCAAAAACTTTACTAACACCTAAATCATACAAAAATTTGTAGTCTTGAGGTGGAATTACTCCTCCACAAATCACTTTTATATAATTAGCATCATTTTTTTTTAGAGCATTCATTAATAAAGGGATTAAAGTTTTATGACCTGCTGCCAAAGTTGAAACACCTATTAAATGAACATCATTCTCAATTGCCTGAATAGCAGCTTCTTCTGGAGTTTGAAATAATGGGCCAACATCAACATCAAAGCCTAAATCAGAAAAGGCTGTTGCAATTAATTTTGCCCCTCTATCGTGCCCATCCTGACCCATTTTAACAACAAGCATTCTAGGCCTTCTTCCATTAGATACAACAAACTTGTCTACATGTTCATTAAGAAGAGTCAGATTTTCTTGAGATTTAATAGATTTTCCATATACACCAGATATTGTTTTAGTTGATAGAGAATGCCTACCAAAAATATTTTCCATTGCTTTAGTCATTTCTCCAACAGTACATCTATGTTTTGCAGCCTCAACGCATATTTCCAAAAGATTAGAACTTTCTGCCTTAGCAACTATCTCAATCTTATCTAATAGTTTTTTAACTTTGTCTTCATTTCTCAATTCTTTAATCTTTTTTAATTTGTTAATCTGATCTTTTCTTGTTTTTTCATTATCAATTGAGAGAATATTAATTGCTTGCTTTTCATTAGACTTATATTTATTAACGCCTACTATAGTTTCTTGGAGAGAATCGACCTTAGCTTGTCTCTTAGCAGAACTTTCCTCTATTCTCATTTTAGGAATACCTAGTTCTATGGCTTTAACCATTCCCCCAGCATCGTCAATCTCTTTCATCAACTTTTTTGACTCTTTGATCACACTAGACGTCAAACTTTCCAAATAATAAGAACCAGCTAAAGGATCAATAACATTGCAGATTCCAGTTTCTTCAGAAATAATTAATTGGGTATTTCTTGCAATTTTAGCTGAAGATGGTGTTGGTAATGCAAGAGCTTCATCAAAACTATTAGTATGAAGAGATTGTGTGCCTCCTAAAACTGCTGCCATTGCTTCAATTGTGGTTCTTATTATATTATTGTATGCATCTTGCTCAGTTAATGAAACCCCGGATGTTTGACAATGTGTTCTAAGAGCTAAACTTTTTTTATTTTTTGGTTTGAATTTACTAATTATTTCTGTCCATAAAAATCTGGCCGCTCTCATTTTTGCAATTTCCATAAAAAAATTCATTCCTATTGACCAAAAAAACGAAAGTCGTGGAGCAAAATCATCAATCTTTAAATTTCTATTAATTGCTGCTTCAACATACTCTTTTCCATCAGCAAGAGTATAAGCTAACTCTTGGACTTGATTAGCTCCTGCTTCCTGCATATGATAACCACTTATAGAAATAGAATTGAATTTTGGCATATGTTGTGAGGCATACTCTATGATGTCTGCCACTATACGCATACTTGGTTTAGGTGGAAAAATAAATGTATTTCTAACCATAAATTCCTTAAGTATATCGTTTTGAATTGTACCTGTGAGTTTTTCCTTTGAACAACCTTGCTCTTCACCAGATGCTATAAAGCAAGCTAGGACAGGAATAACTGCTCCATTCATTGTCATAGAAACACTCATATTTTCTAAAGGAATGCCTTTAAAAAGAGCATTCATATCTTCAATTGAATCAACAGCTACTCCTGCACTACCAACATCCGCAATAACCCTAGGGTGATCTGAATCGTAGCCTCTATGAGTTGCTAGATCAAATGCAACAGAAAGACCTGTAACCCCATTTTTCAAACCTTCTTTATAAAACCTGTTAGACTCTTCAGCTGTAGAAAAGCCTGCATACTGTCTAATAGTCCATGGCCTATTAGCATACATAGTAGCCCTAGGGCCTCGAGTAAATGGAGGCAAACCAGGAAAACCAAGGTCATGATTAATATTTTTTAGATCTTCAGCTGTATAAAGTGGTTTGACCTTTATTCCTTCCGGTGTTTCCCAGAAAAGATCTTCAACCTTTCTATCTTTGAGTTCTTTAATCGCTAAGTCATACCAATCTTTATGTTTAAAATTTTTAGACAACTCTATAATCCATTATCAATATTTTAATTCTTTCATGTAAAATTTAGGAGATATTTTTTTTATACTTATTAAATCACTTAATTTTTTTCTATCAACACAGTTATTAATATTCACCTCTCTATGAATTCCTGAAGTTATTAATAACGAGTCAAGTTTTTGATTATTAGCACCTTTTATATCATTCTCAAGTGAATCTCCAATAACTAAAATTTTTTTATTATTTTCAATCTTTTTGTAACAAAAATCATAAATTTCATTGAAAGGTTTTCCAAAATATTTTACTTTTCCTCCAATTTTTTCATAATATTCAGCTATTAAACCAGCACATATCATAAAGTTTTCACCCCTAACCACTTTTTTATCTGGATTTGAACAAATCATTAGTGGTTTATATTCAAGAAATTCTTTTAGTAATGGCTTATAATTATCCAACAAATCATTATCTCCCCAAGGTCCAGTATTGACAATAATATCTGTTTTTTTTGGATCATTAACTATATTAACTTGCAAGCCTTCTACTAAATGAGAATCCCTATCTGGACCAATTAAGTAACAGTTAACAGATCTATTTTCTCTTTCTTTCAATTTTTGCCAAGTAATCTCACCCGATGAAATCACATCATCATATAAAAAATCATCCACACCAAATTCATGTAATTGAGAACGTATAACATATGATCTTCGTGGAGCATTGGTGAGAAAGAAAATATTCTTCTTTTTTTTTTTAAAGTTTTTTAAAACATCAAGTACATTGGGCAGTATTTTGATTCCGTTATGCACAACTCCCCACAAATCAATAAAAAAAACATCATACACATCAATTAAATTTGAAAGTCTATCAAGTTCTTTAAAGTGAGGGAAACTCATAATTCTATTTTTTTTCCAACTAAATCCTGAATATTCTTAATGCCATTTTCCTCCAGTAAAAAACTTAATTCACATAAAATTTTAGAAATAATATTAGGACCTTGATAAATCAATGCAGTGTAAAGTTGTATTAAACTACACCCCATAGAAATTTTCTCAAATGCGTCTTTTCCTGATGAAATACCTCCAACTCCAATTATTACAATCTTCCCTGTTGTTAATTTATAGGCTTTTTTAATTATTTTGTTACTTGTATCTTTTAATGGAGGACCAGACAATCCACCAAACTCATTTATTTTCCAAGAATTTTTTATTTGTTGAGAGTAGAGTTTTTTTCTGGAAGTTGTTGTATTTGAAATAATTAACCCCGTAACTAACTTTTCTTTCAAAGACAATTCACAAATATTTTTCAGGTCAGAATCTAAAATATCAGGAGAGATCTTTATAAATAATGGTGTGGAGTATTTATTTTTTTTAATTAATTTGCTTATCAGTTTTTCTACATTGCCTTTTTTTTGAAGATCCCTTAATCCAGGCGTATTAGGTGATGAAATATTTACGGCTACGTAGTCTGCAAAAGGACTAAGAAGTTCAAAAAGAAGTACATAATCAGAAATATAATCTTCAGAATTCTTATTTTTCCCAATATTTACACCAACTAGACCTTCTTCCTTTTTTTTTTTGAAAATTTTTATATTTCTTAAAAAACTCTCAACACCTAGGTTGTTAAAACCTAGTCTTTGAATAACTGCCTCAAATTCAGGTATTTTAAATACTCTTGGTTTTAGGTTTCCACTTTGAGGCATTGGTGTTACGGTTCCCAATTCTAAATACCCAAAACCCAAACCAAATAATCCGTCTATAGCTTCAGCATTTTTGTCAAATCCAGCGGCAAGACCCAAAGGATTAGAAAATTTTTTTCCAAACAAATTAAATTCTAAGTTTTCAAATTTTTGTTTTTTTTTAATAATTTCAAGTTTTAGTGAACTTAAAAAAAATTTATGCAAAATTTCTGGTGGAAAAATATCTGCAACTTTGGAAATATACTTGTAAATCATGGAATATTTTTAAAAATTTCGTAACCATTAATATCATTATAATTTAAAGTGCTATAATAATGAGGAAAAACTTCATTATTTCTTGAAATTTCCCATTTTAAAAATTTGTTAAGATTTGAAACTTCAAATTCTGCTATAATTAAATTTCTGTATTCACTAAAATAATTAGCTATCGTGTTGTTAATTTGTTTTTTTTTAGACAAGTGTATAAATCCCGATTTTATATCAAGATTATTTCCTTCAAATTTTTTTTTCTTCTTAAACAATTCCCACTCCATTGGCGTCAAAACTTTATATACAAATACTGCAAGACTCACAGTCAATAAATTTTTTTTTCTACGAGTTCTACTGTTTTTTGTATCCCATAGAATTTAATGAATGACCCCAATCTAGGACCTTGGTTTTGTCCTAGAATCACTTCATAAAAGGTAGAAAACCAGTCTTTTAGATTGTCAAAATTTAATGCCATTCCAATTTCATATATTTTTGTTTGAATCTCTTCTGCTCTAACATTTTCATTTAGTTCTTTTAGCATTTTTGTTAATTGTATTAAGCCATCTTTCTCTTTTTTTGTAGGATCCCTATATTTTTTATTTGGCAAAACAAATTCTCTGAAATACTGGACACCAAATTCTAGTAATCTACCTAATAATGGGTATTTACTTCGATCAATAGAGGGATAATAATTTTCAATGAACCCCCAAAGTATTGCAGAGTTTTCTGCATTACAAACACTAGCTAAATTTAAAATCATATTGAAAGAAATTTTGTCTGGAATATCTTCTTGATCCTTATCAAAATTTATAAACCACATTGGACTTTCAAACTTTTTTTTCTCATCAATCTGTGTGTAATTAGTTTTGAACCTTAAAAATTCGTCAGTCATTTTTGGTATTACATCAAAATATAATTTTTTTGCCCTATTTAGATTTTGAAACATAAACAATTCCAAACTTTCACGAGGCGAAAACTTTAACCAATCGTCAACTGAGATTCCATTTCCAATAGACTTTGAAATTTTTTCACCATTTTCATCAAGAAAAAGTTCGTAAGTAAAATTGCATGGGGGAGTCCCTCCAATAGTTTTGTTTATTTTACTAGAAAGTTGAAATGACTCTATTAGGTCTTTGCCATTCATTTCATAATCCACATCTAAAACCTTCCACCTCATTGCCCAATCTACTTTCCATTGAAGTTTACATTCCCCATTAAAAATTGAGCAATCTTCAGTTTTATTTGTATCTGGGTTCTTATATATCACTCTTTTCTTTTTCTTATCTAGTTTTATCGATACCTGCAAAACCTTTCCACTTTTCTTGCATATAGGAAGAAATGGTGAATAGGATTCTTTTCTTTCTTTTCCTAATGTAGGTAAAATAATATCCAGAATTTTATCATAATTCTCAAAAACGGCCTCTAATCCCGAATTAAAAACTCCTCTTTTATAAATTTCTGTTGCAGATTTAAATTCAAACTCAAATTCAAATCTTTTCAAAAAATCAATAAGTTTACTATTATTGTGCTCAGCAAAACTTGAATAAATTTCAAATGGGTCAGGAATAGATGATAATGGTTTTTCTAAATTAATTTTAATTAAATCTTTGTTTGGTATATTTTGTGGAACTTTCCTTAAGCCATCTAAGTCATCCGAAAAAACATAAAGTTTTGTTGATACTTTCGAGAGGTGGTTTAGTGCTTTAACTACCATAGACGTTCTCAAAACCTCGCCAAATGTACCTATGTGAGGAAGACCTGATGGTCCGTAACCTGTCTGAAAGATACAATTAGACTTCTTTCTATTTTCAAGCCTTTTAAGTAATTTTTTTGCTTCTAAAAATGGCCAAAGCTTAAAATTATCACTATTCATCAAATAATCTATTCCGTTTTAATATTTAACAAACTAACAAGTTTAATAAAAAATATATTTTACTTTTTTTTTATGTATATTTATTTATTAAACACTTATTTCTTGTATTTATTTAAAAATGTTGTAATTATTTATATATTTATAGATTATTTATTTTATTGTGGCAAAAAAACTTAGAGGTAACTTTTTTTTTTTAACGGCTAACAACCTTCGAACTGGCCAAGTGGTTTACTACACTAAAACTGGATGGTCATCTGAAATTAAAAAAGCTTTAAAAATAAAAAGAGATGAGATTGAGTTATACCAAAGCATTGGAGAAAGATTTGAAAAAAAATGTGTGATAATCTCTCCATTCTTTGTTGAATTAAACGATTCAGGGAAGATCAGAACAACTAGAGACCTAATAAGATTAACAGGCATAACTTTTAAATTATAATTATGTATAAATATAGCAAATTTGATAAGCAAATTATAAAGAATAGGACTATTCAATTTGAGGAGCAAGTAGAACGTCGGCTCAAAGGTAGATTAACTGAAGATGAGTTTAAACCTCTTAGGTTAATGAATGGTCTATACCTTCAACTTCATGCTTACATGCTTAGAGTTGCAATTCCATATGGAGAATTATCTCATAAACAATTATCAAAACTAGCGGATATATCTGATAAGTATGACAAAGGATATGGGCATTTTACAACCAGACAAAACATACAGTTTAATTGGCCAAAATTAACGGATGTACCCAAAATTTTGTCTGAACTAGCATCTGTAGAGATGCATGCAATACAAACATCAGGTAACTGCATTAGAAATATTTCAAGTGATCATCTTGCCGGAATTTCAAAAGAAGAAATTGAAGACCCCAGACCATGGTGCGAAATAATAAGAAAATGGTCTACATTTCATCCAGAGTTTTCATTTTTACCAAGAAAATTTAAGATTGCAGTAACAGGTTGTAAAAAAGATAGAGCTGCCATCATGGTTCATGATATTGGACTTAGACTAAAAAAAAAAGGGCGTGAAATTGGATTTGAAGTTTACGTTGGTGGTGGACAAGGAAGAAGTCCATTTATTGGAAAAAAAATAAATAATTTTTTATCAAAGAAATTTCTTTTGAATTATCTAGAAGCTATTTTAAAAACATACAACCAACTGGGCAGAAGAGACAACATTTATAAAGCAAGAATAAAGATTTTAGTAAATGAATTAGGAGAGAAAAAATTCAAAGATTTAGTTAATGAGAATTTTAAAAAATTATCTAAAAAAAATATGCTGATCATGAATGATCAAATTAAAAAAAATTTTTCATTCTTTAAATTACCAATGAAAAAAAGTTTGAGTTCTAAAATTCCAAAAATCAATGATTATGAATACAAAAAATGGATATCGCAGAATATAGTAAAACACAAAGTTAATGGATATTCAGCGGTACTAATCTCACTAAAATCGTATGGAAAACCACCAGGTGATGCATCATCACACCAAATGAGAGAGTTAGCTAAGATATCAAAAAAATACTCTTTTGGAGAGATTAGAGTAACACACGAGCAAAACCTAGTACTCCCTCATATCAAAAATGCAAGATTGTATAATCTATGGCTGGAGTTAAAAAAAATTGGCCTTTCAACCGCGAACATTAATTTACTAACTGATACTATTTGTTGCCCTGGACTTGATTACTGTGCCTTAGCAACAGCTAGGTCAATACCAATTTCCCAAAAGATTAGTGAACATTTTAAAAAGTTTTCAAAACAAATAGAAATAGGAAAAATAAAAATAAAAATTTCTGGATGCATTAATGCCTGTGGACATCATCATGTTGGCAACATTGGAATTCTTGGACTTGATAAAAATGGTGAAGAGTCTTATCAGATTACATTGGGTGGATCAGCAGATGAGAATGCTACTATTGGCCAAATAGTAGGCCCTTCATTTTCAGAAAATAATTTAATTGGAGCATTGGAAAAAATTTTAGGGACTTATCTTAAAAAAAGATATTCCAAAAATGAAGATTTTTTGGCTACTTTTAGAAGAATAGGTATAGATGAATTTAAAAAAGAACTTTATGATAATAATACAGAAAAATAAGATTAAAAACAATCTCTACCATAAAACAGACAACCTAGAGACAAACAAGCAAAAAATTTTAGTTACAAGTAATTTTTGGATCGAGAAAAAAAAAGAACTTTTAAAAAAAAAATTCAATCTTGGAATTGAGTTAAATTCAGATGACTCAATAAACATTATAGAAAAAGATCTTAATTCTTTTTCCCTTATACAATTTAATTTCATTTCACTCAAAGATGGAAGACCTTTTACCTATGCTAGAAAATTAAGAGAACTCTATAAATTTAAAAAAGAAATAAGAGCCTCCGGAAATGTTATTCCTGATCAATACATTTTTTTACTTAGATGCGGGTTTGATTCAGTTGAAATTGAAGATAAAAAGAAAGAAATATGGTTAAAATTATTAAAAATGGACAAAGGTCTTTACTATCAACCATAAAACAAAACCCCCAAAATTTTCATTCCGAGGGTTTTGAATTTGTTTAGTGTATTTCTTTTAGAGAATTATCGAAAAGGATAGATATTTTAGAAATCCATTCCACCCATTCCACCCATTCCACCCATTCCACCCATTCCGCCACCAGGCATAGGCGGCATTGGTTCTTTTGGTTCGGGCAATTCTGCTACCATTGCTTCTGTTGTAAGTAAAAGACCAGCAATTGATGCAGCATTTTCTAAAGCTGTTCTTACAACCTTAACAGGATCAATTATTCCAGCCTTCACAAGGTTTGTATACTTTTCAGTTTGTGCATCA
>CAYYMX010000017.1:0-20627 GCA_964473045.1 uncultured Alphaproteobacteria bacterium
GTAGGAGTTGGTGCTAGTAGGGTGAGAGACATGTTTGAGCAAGGAAAAAAAAATGCTCCATGTATAATTTTTATTGATGAAATAGATGCTGTTGGCAGGCATAGAGGTGCAGGATTGGGTGGAGGAAATGACGAAAGAGAACAAACTCTTAATCAATTGCTAGTTGAAATGGATGGTTTTGATGCAACAGAAGGAGTAATTTTAATTGCTGCAACTAACCGCCCTGATGTTCTTGATCCCGCTCTTTTGAGACCCGGAAGATTTGATCGTCAAGTAGTTGTTTCAAACCCTGATATTCAAGGAAGAAACAAGATTTTGGAAGTGCATACTAGGAAATTACCTTTGGCACCAGATGTTGAAATTAACACCATTGCAAGGGGGACACCTGGTTTTTCTGGAGCTGATCTGGCTAATTTGTCAAATGAAGCTGCTCTTCTTGCAGCTAAAAGAAATAAAAGACTTGTTACTATGCGTGAGTTTGAGGATGCGAAGGATAAAGTTCTTATGGGAGCAGAAAGAAGATCAATGGTTATGACACTAAAGGATAAAGAGCTTACTGCTTATCACGAAGCAGGACATGCTTTGGTTGGCATTTTTACTCCTGGAAACGATCCGCTTCATAAGGTAACAGTTATTCCAAGGGGTAGGGCATTAGGTGTAACAATGAATTTGCCAGAAAGAGATAGATATTCCGAGTCCAAAGTTGAAATGAAGGCAAAGTTAGCAATGATGTTTGGTGGAAGGGTTGCTGAAGAAATTATTTTTGGTAAAGAAAATATAACTTCTGGTGCTTCTAATGATATACTTCAAGCTACAAAAAAAGCTAGAGCAATGGTTGTTGAATGGGGCATGAGTGACCGCCTTGGTCCATTAAGATATGCTGAGAATGAAGAGGATGTTTTTTTAGGTAGATCAGTGACTCATCGAAAAAGCATGTCAGACTATACAGCCAAACTAATTGATGAGGAAGTAAGATTGTTTATTGATAAAGCTGAAATGCATGCAAGAAAGATCCTGAAAAAAAATATTAAGCATTTGCACAATTTGGCTAAGGCTTTACTAGAGTTTGAAACATTAAATGGTGATGAAGTAAAGCAAATTATAAGTAAAGGAAAACTTAAATTAAATAAACAGACTAACGTTAGTGCAAACAATAAAAAAACTTCTATACCTTTAAATACTAATACAAAAAGAAAATCTAAAAAAATTGGTCTTAATCCAAATCCTGCAACCTCGTAATAAGTAAGTCTTGAGTAATGGTAATAAATATTATTTAAGGCCAACTGGACTTGTTACACCTGAAGAAGGTTATAAATTAAGTAAAAATTCTAATGCATTCAATATTGAATATGCCTATTTTACTTCAGTCGAACTGATACAAAGAAGTTCAAAGTCAATTTTAAAGAAAAACTTTTTATTTAATGATTTTATAAAATATATTAAAAAAAAAAAAAATCTAATAATCGCAGATCTTTTTTCTTCTCTCATACAAAAGAGAAAAAGCTTTTTAAAAGGAAAAAAATTTTTTTCAAACAAAAAAGTTTTTATTTTTGGTATTTTAAACATTACTCCTGATAGTTTTTCAGATGGAGGAGAGTTTTTTACCCCAAAAAAAGCACTTATTAGTGCAAAAAGAATGATTCTTGAAGGGGCTGATTTTATTGATATTGGAGGAGAATCAACACGTCCAGGTGCTTCCAAAATTGATCCTAGTGAAGAAATTCTTCGTATTATGCCAGTAGTTCAAGCATTAAATAATGAAAAAATTAATTTTTCTGTAGACTCAAGAAACTCTTCAACTATGGAAATGTCAATTTTATCTGGTGCAAAAATGATAAACGATGTAAGTGCACTGACTAATGACTCTAAAAGTTTAGACGTTATAAAAAATTATGATGTTCCTGTTATATTAATGCATATGCCTGGAAATCCAAAAAATATGATGAAAAAAAATCTTTATAATAATGTTTCATTAGATGTTTATGACTTTTTAGAAGAAAGAGTTCAATATTGTAGAGCATTAGGTATAAAAAAAGAAAACTTAATTATAGATCCAGGAATTGGTTTTGGAAAAAATTGTCAACAAAACTCTGAAATATTAAAGAATTTATCATTATTTCATTTAATTGGCTGTCCGATAATGCTAGGTGTTTCACGTAAAAGGTTTATTTCAGAAATTACTAATGAAGATGATCCTAAAAATAGACTTGGTGGAACAATGGCAGCAACATTCTCTGCAATAAGGCAAGGTGTGCAAATTCATAGAGTACATGATGTTAAAGAGTTATCACAAGCTTTAAAAGTTTTTGAAAAAATATATTGTTGATGAAAAAAAAATTTTTCGGAACTGATGGGATTAGAGGGGTTGCAAATAAATATCCAATTACCCCCTCATTTTTATATGAACTAGCAATAGCTATTGCAAATGTTAAAGAAAAAAAATGTAATATATTAATTGGTCGAGATACTCGAGTTTCTGGAGAAATGATTGAGAATTCAATTATTTCTGGCTTTGAATCTGTTGGTTCTAATTGTGATAGCTTAGAAATTGTATCAACGCCAATGCTTTCATTTTATACTAAGTTATTAAGATATGATTTTGGTATAATGATTTCTGCTTCACATAATCCTTATACAGATAATGGAATTAAAATTTTTAAGAAAAATGGTGAAAAACTATCTGACAAAGAAGAGTTAACAATAGAAAAGAATTTAAAACATGTTTCTGCTGAAGAAAAGAAATTTTTTAGCTATAAGAAGAAGAAGAAAATTAATTTTGATGAATATAAAAGATTTATTTTAAAATGTCTTCCTAACAAGATTAACCTTAAAAATTTCTCAATTTTTTTAGATTGTGCAAATGGTTCATTAAGTAAAATAGCCCCTAAATTTTTTAGAGAACTTGGGGCTAACGTAATAGTACATGGGTGCAGGCCAAATGGAACAAATATAAACAAAAATTGTGGTGCTTTATACCCAGAAAAGTTGTCTTTGTTGACATTAAAAAATAATGCAGATATTGGTTTATCATTTGATGGCGATGCCGATAGAGTGATTATATCTGATGAAAAAGGGAATATTTTTGATGGAGATGTTCTGTTATCAATAATTTCAAGTTACTTAAATCTTAGCGGTCTGCTAAAAAACAAGGCACTAGTTACAACTTATATGTCTAATTTAGGTTTTAGAAAATTTATTAAAGATTCTGGTATTAAACTATTTTTAACTAAGGTTGGTGATAGATATGTTGTTGAAGAAATGAAAAAAACTGACTCTATTCTTGGTGGTGAACAATCAGGACATGTGATATTTTCTGAAAATGGATTTTGTGGAGATGGAATATTAACATCATTATTTGTTATATGTATTTTGTTCAACCGAAAATGTAAATTATCTACCCTTGGAAAATTCTACAAGAAAACACCACAAAAATTAGTTAATTTAAAATTAAAATCTGATTCAAGATTAGTAGAAAAAAACAAAGATTTAAAAAAAATTATTAATAACTTTTTATCTTGTTATGAAGATGATTGCGATATTTTAATTCGAAAATCTGGAACGGAAAACCTTCTCAGAGTTATGGTGCAATCTAGAAAAAAAAGCACTTTAAATAATATTATGTCTAGTTTGTTAAGCGAAATTGAAAAGATTGATAATGCCCATTAAGAGACGATTAACAATTCTTTCTGTGGCAGGTAGTGATAATTCTTCTGGAGCTGGAATTCAAGCTGATATAAAAACCTCTGAAGCGTTAAATGCTTATTGTCTTACGGCACTAACAGCCGTAACATCTCAAAATTCCAAAAGTTTTTTAGAGTATTTTATATTGCCACCCAATCTTGTTATATCTCAAATAGTTTCATTGTTAGATGAATACAAAGTTGATGCGATAAAAATTGGATTGATACCTAGTCTAAAGCTAGCTAACTTTCTTTTTGAATTGATTTTTAATAGATTAAATAAAATACCAATTGTTGTTGATCCAATTTATAAATCAACTACAGGCAAAACTTTTTTTGAAAAAAGCCAATATTTATCTGTATATAAAAAATTGGCTAAAATTTCTACAGTTATTACTCCTAATCTCTATGAAGCTAGGTTGCTTTCCAGATTTGAGAAAAAAAATAATTCAAATATTCAAACTTTACTTGTACCAATTTATGAATTATTTGATACTTCCGTTCTTATTACTGGGGGAGACAATGATGATTTATATTCAAATGATTTTTTATTAGCTGATAACAAAATTACTGTGCTTAAATCAAAGAAAAAGAAAACAAAAAATACTCACGGATCTGGTTGTACGTTTTCTACTGCTTTAGCAATCCATCTTGCAAAGGGATTTAGTCTAGTTGAATCAGCAAAAAGATCAAAAAAATTTATAATAGAGGGTATAAAAAGAGCCCCAAAATTTAATTTAGCTTATGGACCAATAGGACATTAATTTGAATTTAGATAAATTTCCCCCCCTAACTCTTTAAACTTTTTTGACATTTTTTTTTTCCCTTCTAATGCTTTGTTTTTTACCTCATGAGAAATTTTCATGGAACAGAACTTTGGCCCACACATAGAACAAAAGTGAGCTAATTTTGCTCCTTCTGCAGGCAAGGTTTGATCGTGAAAATTTTTGGCTGTTTCTGGGTCTAAAGAAAGATTAAACTGGTCTTTCCATCTGAATTCAAACCTTGCTTTGGAGAGTGCATAATCTCGAAAATAAGCACTTTTGTTTCCTCTTGCTAAATCAGCTGCGTGTGCGGCTATTTTGTAGGTTATAACACCTATTTTTACATCTTCTTTATTAGGTAACCCAAGATGTTCTTTTGGAGTAACATAGCATAACATTGATGTGCCATACCATCCAATCATAGCAGCCCCGATTGCACTAGTAATATGATCGTATCCTGGTGCAATGTCAGTAGTAAGTGGCCCAAGCGTGTAAAATGGAGCATGCATACAATGTTTTTCTTGTTCTGTCATATTTTCTTTAATTAAATGCATAGGTACATGACCAGGACCTTCAATCATTACTTGAACATTATTTTTCCAAGAAATTTTTGTTAGTTCACCAAGTGTTTTTAGTTCAGAGAATTGTGCTTCATCATTAGCATCGTTAATTGAACCAGGTCTTAAACCATCTCCAAGGGAAAATGTAATGTCATAAGTCTTCATTATTTGACATATTTCTTCAAAATTTGTGTATAAAAAACTTTCTTTATGGTGGGCAAGGCACCACTTTGCAATAATAGAACCTCCTCTTGAAACTATTCCAGTTAATCTGTCAATTGTTAAAGGTATGTAGTGTAAACGAACTCCAGCATGGATTGTAAAATAATCAACACCTTGCTCTGCTTGTTCAATAAGTGTTTCTCTAAAAATTTCCCATGTTAATTCTTCTGGAATTCCGCCAACTTTTTCAAGTGCTTGATAAATAGGAACTGTTCCTATTGGTACTGGTGAGTTTCTTATAATCCACTCACGAACTTCATGAATATTTTTTCCAGTAGAAAGATCCATCACGGTATCACTGCCCCATCGAATTGCCCAAACTAATTTTTCTATTTCATCATAAATACTTGATAATATAGAAGAGTTACCAATATTAGCATTAATTTTTACTAAAAAATTTTTTCCAATAACCATTGGTTCTAATTCAGTGTGGTTTATGTTAGATGGAATAATTGCCCTTCCATTTGCAATTTCATTTCTGACAAACTCAGGTGTTATAAGGTCCAATTTTTTTCCAAGAAATTTTTCTCTTCCTTCATTCTCTCTGATTGCACAAAATTCCATTTCTTCAGTAATTAGTTTGTTTTTTGCAAAAAACATTTGAGTAATTTCACCTTTAGTATCCTTTTTTAAAATACTTGAACTTTTATTTGGAAAACATTTAATATCTTGTGTTTTTTTTTCTAAAAACTGAAGGTTTGTCTTGTTTTTCTGAGTAACTCCATTCCTATTTTTTAACCAATCAGATCTTATTTTTTTTAAACCACTATCGTAATCATGTTTGTAGTTCGGATCAGAATACAATCCAGATGTATCATAAACAATTAAATCTTCTACTTCTTTGTCATCAAGAGAAATTTTTCGCATTCCTACATTCACATCATTGAAAATCTTTCCACGAAAATATACTTTTTGAGATCTAGGAAAAGTTTTTTTAAAAAAATCCTTTTCCTTTTGATTTGTTTTAATGATACGTTTATTAACCTTTTTTAACATGATGGAAATTTAATTTAATATTTCTTCTAAAATATTATAGATATATTACAATTTAAAAATAGACTTATTTCTTTTTTTCTTTGATTATGTTTAATTTACATGAAAATACTTTTATTGTTCTTGGGATAATTATTGTTTTTCTTAGCATGGTTCTTTATGCTGTTGAGAAATTTTCTATTGTTTTCAAGTCAATTTTAATTCTAACTTTTTTGTTAGTTTTTTTCTCAATTTTTCCTTTTGAGACAGAATCAGGATTGAAACTTCTAGGACCTAAGGTAATTTTAAGTGGATTTAGTAATACATCACTTATAACTGTTATCTCACTATTAATACTAGGCCAAGGTGTGGTTCAAACCAGAGTTTTAGATAATTGCGTTTCAATTTTTTTAAACTTTTTTCCTAATAGTCCCAAAGTCATTATATTTTTGGGACTATTTTTTGTTTTATTTTTAAGTGCTTTTTTAAATAATACACCAGTTGTAATTATTTTTATTCCAATTATTCAAGGTGTAGCTAAAAATCTTGGTTATCCTTTGGGTAGATTTATGATGCCACTGAGTTTTGTTGCAATACTTGGTGGTATGACTAGCTTAATAGGTTCAAGTACTAATATTTTAGTCTATAATTCACTTTTAACATATACCGGTATTAAATTAGGTTTTTTTGATTTTACATTTCCAGGATCAATAATCGCAATTTGCGGCTTTTTCTATGTATTCTTTTTTTCTAAGTATCTTCTTCCTGATAGATCACCAATAGCTAATAAGTTAGTTGAAAACTCAGAAAATTTTTTTATTACCCAAATTATTATTCATGAAAAATCATCATTAATTGGAAAAAGTGCTAAAGATGGAAAATTTTCCAATTTAGAAAAGGTTAAAGTTTTGATGATTCAAAGAGGTGAACATGCTGAACATGGACCTTTTGAAGGTTTTATATTAGAAAAAGGTGATTTACTTGTTATATCAACAAGTAGAGAATTGCTAACAAAAATTCTATCACAAAACGTTGCCTCAATACCATCTGGTAAATCTAATATAGATAAAGAAATTGATTCTAATCAAATGCTTAGCGAGGCTATGATAACCCCGTCATCCAGTTTGGTAGGAAATACAATTGAAAATATGAGTTTTAGATATAGGTACAACTGTATAGTTATTGGTCTTCAAAGAAAATCTAGGATTATAACAAAAAAAATGACAGAACTTCCTCTTGAACCTGGGGATGTATTACTTATTCAAGGAGAAAAGGATGCGATTAAAAATCTAAGATCACAGAGTGATATTTTGCCTATGGAGTGGGCTACTTCTGAAATTTATAATCGAGATGATGCCAATAAATCATTATTAATATTTGTCTCGGTAGTTTTGTTAGGGGCATTAGAGGTTTTTCCATTAGTTGTGGCTGCTCTTTTCGGTGTTTTTTCTATGATACTTTCTAAAATTCTATCAATAAAACAAGTTTTTAGAAATGTAGATAATGGCTTATTACTTTTAATTGTAACTTCTCTAGCTTTAGGGAATGTCATTCAAGTTACGGGAACCGCAACTTATTTATCAGACTTGTTATTAAGTTTTTTACATGATTCATCACCGGTAGTGATAATTTCTTGTTTTTTTCTTTTTGTTTCATTAACCACAAATTTTATCTCCAATAATGCATGTGCAGTTCTATTTGCTCCAATTGCAATTGATATTGCTCAGAAATTGAATATTGATCCTAAAATATTTGCAATAGCACTTATTTTTGCTGTAAATACCTCATTCATTACACCTTTAGCTTATCAGACTAACCTTTTGGTTATGGGGCCTGGACATTACAAGTTTATTGATTACGTAAAGTTTGGACTCCCATTAACGTTTTTATGTTGGATTGTTTTTATGATTATATTCCCATTAATCTATAACTTATGAGTTTACCTAAAGAGAAGCCCTCAAACCCTTTTTTTTCTTCTGGTCCTACAAGAAAGCCAGAAGGTTGGTCATTAAAGAAAATAAAAAAAAATTTTCTTGGAAGATATCATCGAGCTAACGACACAAGGATTTATATAAACTCTATACTTGAAAAAATAAAAATTACCCTTCAGATTCCTAACAAGTTTAGTTTGTTTTTAGTGCCTGGTTCGTGTACTGGAGGAATGGAGGCTGCAATATGGTCGCTTTTAGGTGATAGAAATATTACTTCAATTGTGTATGATTTTTGGGCTGAAGAATGGGATAACGATTTAAAAAAATTAAATATAAATGTTGATTGCAGGAAGTGTATTAATGGAATGTTTCCTGACGTAAAAAACATTCCAATCGAAAATGATTTAATCTTCGTTTGGACTGGGACATCAACAGGGATGGTAATACCTAATACTGACTTTATATCAAAGAATCAGTTAGGACTTGTTGTAAGTGATATAACATCTGCCGTATTTATATATAAGATACCATGGGAAAAGATTGATATTTCAGTGTTTTCTTGGCAAAAAGCTTTAGGTTCAGAATCTCAACATGGAGTTGTTGTTATGAGTCCCAAAGCCCAACAAATGCTGAATAAAAAATTAAAAAGAATACCAAAAATTCTTGATTTAAATAGTTTTGATTTTTTAATCAATACTCCATCACTTCTTGTGATTTCTGACTTGGAATTATGCCTTGATTTATATGTAAGTAGAGGAGGATTGAAGGGAAATAAAAAAATATGTCTTGAAAACAAAGAAATTCTAGATAATTGGGAAAAAAATTCTAAATACATTGAGTATTTTGTAAAAAATGAAAACTGTAGAGCTTTAACACCTTGTTATTTTGTTTTTAAAAAAAAATATAAAACTTTAGAACTATTTGATTTTTTATTCAAAAATAAAATTGCATTTGATATTGAAAATTATAGAAAAGCTAAATCAGGAATACGTATTTGGACTGGACCAACAATTAAAAAAAAAGATTTAATTACACTAACAAATTGGCTAGATTGGTCTTTTGATAAATTTTTAAAAAGCCAGTGAAGAGTCAACTTTTACCAGAAGGATTTAGAGATAGTTTGCCAGAATTGGCAGATAAGCAATATAAAATAAATTCGTTATTTATTGACTTTATGCAAAACAATGGATATTTGCTTGTAAATCCACCTCTTCTAGAATTTGAAAGTTCACTTTTTTTTCTCAACAAAAGTGAGGAAAATGTAGATTCGTTTAGAGTATTAGATCCATTGTCGCAAAAAATGATGGGCTTAAGGTCAGATATAACACTGCAAATAGGAAGAATATCATGTGGTTCGCTTTCTAAAACCCTAAGACCACTTAGACTCTGTTATTCAGGAGAAGTTATGAAAGTAAAAAATACTAGTCTTGATATGTCAAGACAACTTACTCAAATAGGAGCAGAGATAATTGGCATTAAAAATAGTTTTTGTGAATATGAATTAATAGAATTAATAATTGAGATTTTAAAAAAATTAAAAATTAAGAAATTTATTATAAGTTTTACAATGCCAACATTATTGGATGCAATAGCCCAAGATTTTAAATTAAGTAAGAGTAATTATGAATTTATTAAAGATAGATTTAAAAATAAAAACTTTACCGGCTTAAACAATATATCCAATGGTCTTGAAAATATTTCGTCACTTTTATTTTCTTCTGTTGGCGATCCCAATCAAAATATTTCAAAAATTAAAAATTTTGACTTCCCTCCTATTACCCAAAAAGAAGTTAATAATTTTTTGTCGAGCATTATAAAATTAAAGGAAAAATTTTCTAAGTATCGGGTTTTAATTGATCCTTTGGAAATTGATGACTCTGAGTACCATTCTGGGATCGCATTTAAAGTATATTCAGAAAACCTTAAAGAAATTTTTTCAGGTGGTAAATACAATGTTTTTAATGAGAATTGTATTGGTTTTTCTGGTTTTTTAGAGAACTTGATAAATGAGTCAGAACTTAAGTTTGATCAAAGAAAAAAAATTTTTGTATCTATTGAAACTTCTTTGAAACAAAAAAAATCTTTTCAAAAGAAAAGATTTGTTGTTGTTCCTGCGGGCAAAAAACTTAAATTAAATGAAATAAAAAGTGAAGCAAAAAAGTATAAGTGTGATTTTTTTTTCATTAAGAATAAAATTCAGAAGGTATAAAATTATGGGTAATGTTACAGTTGTTGGAGTTCAGTGGGGTGATGAAGGTAAGGGTAAAATTGTGGACTGGTTATCTAATAAGGCTGATATTGTTGTTAGATTCCAAGGTGGAAATAATGCTGGTCACACAATTGTTGTTAACAAAAAAAAAATTGCACTGAGTTTAATCCCATCAGGTATTATTCGAAAAAATAAAATATCTGTAATAGGAAATGGTGTAGTTGTACATCCCCCAGCATTGCTTGATGAAATTTCTAATTTGAAGAAAATTGGTATTCTCATAAATAGTAAAAATTTAATAATATCTGAAAAAGCAACGATAATTTTTAGTTTTCATAAGAAAATTGATATGATTAGAGAAAAATTAAAAGGACCTAACAAGATTGGGACAACAGGAAGAGGTATTGGACCTGCCTATGAAGATAAAATAGGTAGAAGAGCAATTCGCCTAGGTGATTTAAAGAATCAAGAAACTCTTCAAAATAAAATAAAGAACATACTAGACTTTCATAATACTATTTTAAATGGTTTAGGTGCAAAACCTATTAAAATTCAGGAAACCTTATCGGAAATAAGTGTCTATAAAAATAAAATTTTGAAATTTGTTCAAAGGATTTCTCCAGTAATGGATTTTGCCAAAAAAAATAACAAAAAGATTTTATTTGAAGGTGCACAAGGTATTTTACTTGATGTTGATCATGGAACTTATCCCTTTGTAACTTCATCCAACACTGTTCCAGGTTCGGCATCAACAGGGTCAGGTGTATCAATTAAACAACTTGGTTTTTTATTAGGTATAGTGAAAGCATATACTACTAGAGTTGGAAGTGGACCATTTCCATCAGAACTAGATGGGAAAATAGGAAAAAAGCTAGGAGAAATAGGTAATGAATTTGGAACGGTTACAGGTAGACAAAGAAGATGTGGATGGTTTGATTCAATAATTGTCAAAAATTCAATTGATGTTTCAGGTGTTGATGGTATTGCTTTAACCAAATTAGATGTTTTAGATAGTTTTGATGAAATTAGAATTTGTGTTGGGTATGAATTAAATGGGAAAAAAATAGATTATTTTCCAGAAACTGAATTCGAACAAAAATCTTTAAAACCAATATATGAAACTCATAAAGGATGGTTGGAAAACACTGTAGGGGCAATGACTTGGACTGATCTTCCAGCGTTGGCCATAAAGTATGTTAGAAGAATCGAAGAATTAATTGGTAGTCAAGTTGTGATTTTATCAACAAGTCCAAAAAGAGAAGACACGATTTTAGTTAAAGATCCATTTATTGGTTAAAGTTTTTTTTGTAATCAATATTTTTTATAGTCTTCTGAATTTTTTTAAAAGCTTTGGCTTCAACCTGTCTAACTCTTTCTTTTGAGATGCAAAAGCTTTTGCTTAATTCATCTAATGTTAAAGGGGTGTCGACAAGCCTCCTTTGTGTGAGAATTTTTCTTTCCCTTGGTTCAAGATTTTTTAGAGCTAAAAGTAACATTTTTTTTCGCTTTGACAATTCATCTTCATTAATAATTTTATTTTCATGAGATTCCCTTTCATCAATTATACCATTAATCCATTCTTCGTTAGATTCAGAATTATACAGGTTATTTAGCGAATGATCGTATCCAGCCAATCTTCTATTCATATCAATTACATCAGTTTCTGTAACTTCTAACCTTCCAGCAATTTCTGTAACTAATTCAGGTTGCAAATCTCCTTCGTCGATTGCTTTAAGTTTTCCTTTTAGGGAGCGTAAGTTAAAAAATAATTTTTTTTGTGCTGCAGTAGTTCCAATTTTTACCAATGACCATGAACGTAAAACGAACTCTTTAATTGATGCACGGATCCACCACATAGCATAAGTTGACAAACGAAAACCTTTTGATGGATTAAATCTTTTTAACGATTGAATCATCCCAACATTGCCTTCAGAGATTAGGTCATTCAAAGGTAATCCATATCCTCTAAATTTCATAGCTATCTTAACAACTAAACGAAGGTGAGAATTAATTAATCTATGTGCTGCTGATAAAGATTTTTTCTCTCCCCATTCTTTTGCTAATTTAATTTCTTCTGATTTGCTAAGTAATGGATATTTTCTAATATCAATCAGATATTGAGAGATATTGCCCTCGTATAAAACCTTGCTAATTTTTTTTCTATAATTATTTAACATTATAATTTAATCATAGTATTTGCCAAAAAAAATTCAAGAAAAAATGAATACAGGATGAACAAAAAATTGTAACTTATTCATACTAAATTTTTTTCCTAATTAATACAGATACTTATAAAATAGTAAAAGCTATATATATTTAGTAAATAGTGCTTTTTAGTATTTTGTTTGTTTAAGTATTTGAAGTAAGCCTTGAATATCTTTTGGAGTTTTGGATTCAAAAAAAAATTCCTTTTTTTTAAATGGATGAAAAAAACCTAAAACTTTGGCGTGTAAAGCGTGTCTATTTAATTTAACAAAATTGTCTGAAATAAATTTTTTAGTAATTTCCGGAATTTTTTCAATTTTAATATTTTTTTTATATTTACTATCTCCTATTAATGGGTTTCCATTGTAGTTCATGTGTACTCTTATTTGATGTGTTCGTCCTGTTAATAGTTTGCAGTGAATATGGCTAATAAATATATTGTCATTAAGTTTGAATTCTTTGGAAAGTTTGTAATAAGTTATAGCTTGCTTCCCACTTTCAAAATTTGTTACTGACATTTTTTTTCTATCAAATTTTGATCTAGCAACATTTTTATCTATCTTCCCTTCATTTTTTAGGAGTCTATTCCAAACTAATGCCTCGTATTCTCTTTTGATAGTTCTTTTTTTAAATTGGTTTGATAGATCATTATGGGCTAAATCATTTTTTGCAATTACTAAAATACCGCTTGTCATTTTGTCGATTCTATGAACAATTCCAGGTCTAAGAGTCCCGCCGATACCAGACAAGCTATTCTTGCAATGATATAAAAGTCCATTAACTAGAGTTTTTTCATAATTTCCGGTAGAAGGATGAACAACCATACCTGCAGCTTTATCAACTACAATTAAATCATTATCTTCATAAATTACATTTAAATTTAGCTCTTCTGCCTTTATGTTTGTTTCAATTGGTGGTAAAAAAAATAATTTTATTACACCTACTTTATTTAGTTTAAAAGACTGGTCATCAATAATTTTGTTATTAAGTATAACATTTTCAGAATTAATTAGGTTTTGGACCTTGTTTCTTGATATATTTTCTAATTTGCTAGAAATAAAAGAATCCAATCTTTTTCCTAAATCATTGCTACTTACAGAAATAGTAATATAATTTTCTTTCAATGAAAAAATTCCTAAAATTTCTAGTAATTACACTTGGTATAATTATTATTATACTTTTTATTTTTACAATAGTTTCATTAATTTCAAAATATAAAAATGAGTATTCTGTTAGAGATAAATTATCAAACTTAAATATCCAAATTAATGAAGATTATAAAATTTTTTCTATTGATATTGAGGAAAATAAATTATACATGAACTTAATGAATAACTTTACTGAAGAATTCTTAATTAAAGTTTATTCCTTAAAAGATGGTTCTTTGTTAAATGAAATAAATTTAGAAATGATAAAAAGTGATAAGTGAAAAATTATTAATTTTTCTTTCAGCATGGATAATTGAAAATACTGAATTTAATAAAAAAATTGATCCTCCAGATTTTTTTATGCTTTCGCATAATGAAATGTCAGAAAAAGCATGCTATTCTTCTAAAAGATGTAGCGTAAAAGCTTATTACGTAAAAGGTCAGGGAATCTTTTATATTGATGTTTTGCATCCGGAAAAAAATATTTGTGATCAATCAATTATATTGCATGAATTAATTCATCATTATCAAAAGAATACGACAAGAAGCTTTGATTTAGATAAGGAAACTATTTGGGAATTGAGAGAAAGGCAGGCATTGTATTATCAAAATATATTCTTAATTTCTCAAAAAAGACGAAATAATAATAAAGGTCCAGAGAACGTAAGGCAATGTGAAGGTGGGTCTTACCTAGATTTGCAATACAAATATAATAGACCTAACGAATGAGTTTGCTAAATGTAAATTTGGAAAAATTTACAAGAAGAATATGTGGTATGGTTAATGATGCTAACGCAATAATTATATATTTTATCGATTCATTAACTTGATTATTTATTTTTAAATGGATGATAGCTAAGATTAACATTGTTAATGTTATAAAAAGTATAGGTAGAGTCTTTAAAAATAGTTCATTGGCTTTTAATTTTAACTCAGCTTTTTCATGTATGAGATGCCTAACAGAATGAAGAAAGCAGAAATAAATAAAAAAAGAAATTAAAGGTTCAAAATAGAAGAAACAAAAAAATAATATTAATAATTCAAAAACCAAAATATCATTTAAAAAAAATAAGAATTTTTTTTTTATTTTTAAAAACAACAACAAAGAAAAACATAAAAATGAGAGAATAATTAAAACTCTACTTGTTTCCTTTAAATACAGAATAAAATCATTATTGACTAAGAAAAAAATAAAAATCAATTGAGTTTTTTCAAAAAAAAATTCAAAAGGAAAACATATTATAATGGTACCTCTAATAAAAATTTCTAGATTTTTTTCTAAACTATTGTTTGTAGTAATGCTGTCTCCTATTCCAAAGTGAAAAAATGATAGTATTAAAAATATTGACAAAATTTTATTAGGAAATTTAAGCCAGAATGTGAAAAATATAATTGAAATTGCAAGATAAATTATATAAAAGATTGCTTTTTGAATATTGTTAGAGATAATGTTTTTCCTTTGGGCAGTTAGTATATCAAGACTTCCATGAGCAAGTCCCGGCCAAAGAAGTGGAATTAAAAATAATAGAACCTGATTTTTAAAATTTGAATAGAAAAAATTATTGAAAATCATGGAAGTACAAAAAATTAAAATTAATGATAAAAAGAATATTTTAGTATCAATAAATTTTTTCATTTCTAATTACCTTTTTGATTATATTTGTTAAAGAGTAGATAAGTTTGATTTTTGGGAGAAAAATGAGAATTTTGATTAAATCTAATAAACTTGGTTTTCCTGTTAAAAATCTTACAATAGTTTTTAGATTAATTTTAAAAAATCTTTTAAAGAAATATTGTGCATGATTTGGATTATTTTTTATATAATCACAAAAGATTATGTCCATAAATTTTAGTATTTTACTTTCAGATATTTCTGGTTTTTTACTCTTTAATATATCGTTGACAATTTTTTTTGAATTTATAAATGAATTTTGAAAACTGTATCCTGTTGATGCTCTAATCCAATTTGCACTGGTACCTATCTTTAAAACTGAAGAAATTTTATTTTCAATGGGAAAATAATGCATTGGTATCTTTCCTTTCTCAGTGAAACCAATCTTATAGTTAAGGTTGTTAAATTTTTTTTTTATGTAATGTTTGATGTCATTCAAATATTTTTCAGTAGTAAAATCATTGGTTGAAAAATAAGTTGTTTCTATGAGGGCATTTCTTTTACTAAAAGGCAAAACGTAAAAAAAATGAAAAAAGTTGTTGTTTTTCTGAATATCCATAAAAGTTACTTCATCAGTATCAAATACATTTTTGTTAAATGAAATATCACAGCCATAAAAATGTTGATAAAGTAGTCCGTTTTTTTTCTTAAATTGGTGTCTGCTATCAAATACTATTTCAGAATTAAAAATCTTTCCGTTTGAATGTACTGAATTTTTTTTTCCAGCCTTATAAATTTTTTTAATATTTTGACCCATAAGTATTTTAAAGCTTTTGTTCTTTTTTATTTCATTTGTAGCTATCTTAAAGAATGAAATTGATTTTAATCTCAAATATTTAATTTCATTGTCTGCTAACGTTTTTTTTCTATCATCTATAATTACACTTATTTTTTTCCAGGCATTATCAAACTTTCCTGTAAAAAAATTTTCTGGTTTATTCCAAAAACAAAAGTTTTTTTCATAATAATTCTTTTTCTTCTTTTCTAATATAAGGACTTTTTTCTTTGTTCGTTTTGAGAGTTCTAAAGCTAATGAAATTCCAGATAAACCTGAGCCGATAATAATAATATCAAAAAGATTTTTTTTAGTCACAATATTAATAATAATATTTTCTTAATAATAAATTTAATTTTTTTTCGGCTTTCTTATTATGGCTCTTTTTTTTATTGAACATTATTTTTATAATTGTTTTTATAGAGAAGATAAATTTTTCAAATTTGGTAATGTAGACTCTATTTCCCCAAACATTAAATCTGCTTTTTTCAATCTTTTTACCAATTAATTGATAAAGATCTGATGCGATTGCAATTGGGATCCGATGTTTAATTGGTAATTCAATTATACCATTCCAAGCATTTTGGTAAAATGTATCTGACATTTCTAAGATTTTATATATATTTTTTGAAATTTTTATTTTTAAACTTCTAGTTGCAATTATTTTTTTATAACTTGTAAAGTTAAATGGTAATAGATTTTGGGGAAAGTATAGTCTTTCTCTTAAGAGGTCTTCCTCAATATCTCTGGCTATGTTTGTGATTTGCATCGCAATTCCAAGCTGAATTCCTTTTAATAATAATTTCTTTTGCTTTACTTTCATAATTTTGCACATCATGAGTCCAACGGTTCCAGCAACTTTATAACTATAAATAATTAGATCATTAGTGTTTTTAAAATTAACTTTTTTTAAATCTTCTTTTACACCTTCAACAAGGGAAACTGGTATAGATGGTTCAATATTATATTTTTTCATTAGATAAAAAAGATTTATAAGAATTTTGTTGTTAGATTTTATACTCTTAAGATCTTTTATAATTTGCAACAGTTCTTTTTTAGCTCTAGACTGAGTGATTTTTTTTTCGTCACCTATGTCATCAATATATCTGCAGAATTTGTATAAAATATTTATATCGTGCCTTAATTCACTTCCAAAAAATAACGAAGCAAAGTAGAAAGTTTTGGCTCTACTTTTAAGAGTTAGTTTTTTTTCTTTCTGATTCATCCTTTAAAATTTTTTCTAGTACTTTTGCTGAACTTATAACTCCAGGCACTCCAGCTCCAGGATGAGATCCAGAACCAACAAAGTACAAATTTTTAAAGTCCTCAGATTTATTGTGAAATCTGAACCACGCTGATTGCCTGAAGATAGGGCTAATAGAAAAACCTCCACCTTTTAGTGTTAAGTAGTCATTTTCAAAATCATTAGGTGTCATGAAAAAACATATGTCTAAGTTATTTCTTAAACCTGGTAATATAGTTTTTTCTAGAGCAATTAATATCTCATCTTTGTATTTTTCACCTGATTTTTTCCAGTCAATTTCTGACGTAAGATTTGGAACAGGAGATAACACATAAAAACAATCACAATTATTTGGTGCCATTGATTTGTCTGTTGCTGTGGGTCTATGCAAGTACAAACTAAAATCTTTTGCTAAGACTTTGTTGTCAAAAATATCTTTTAATAAACCTTCATATCTTTTTCCCATCCATATTGTATGATGAGCAACATTTAAGTATTTCTTTTTTGTTCCAAAGTAAATTACAAATAAGCCCATTGAAAAATCCAACTTATTTATTCTACTTTCATTCCATTTTTTATTGTGATTTGATTTAATTAGATTTTTATAGGTATACGGAGGATCTGAATTTAGCACAATTTTATCAGCGAATTTTTTATTATTATTATTAATTTCTATTCCTATTGCCTTATTTTTATCTATTAAAATTTTGGTTACTTGAGAATTTAAAAAAATTTTAATTTTTTCCTCGATCATCAATTTCTTTAGAGCATTTATTAATGCACCAGTCCCACCTAGTGAATAATGAACTCCCCATTTTCTTTCCAAAAAATGAATTAAACTGTAGATTGATGTTGTTGTTAAGGGGTTGCCTCCTAGTAGTAAAGGTTGAATGCTGAAGGCTTGTCTGATTTGTTCGTTCTTTATAAACTTTGAAACAAGTTGAAAAACGCTTAAATAACTTTTTAAAGAAATAAGTTTTGGTAATTGTTTCATCATAAAGAAAAAATTGTGAAAAGGGGATGATGATAATTCTGTGAACCCGACATTGAAGATTTTTTCAGAAAGTTTTAGAAGTTTTTCATACCCATCTACATCGTTGGGATTAAATTTTGATATTTCTTTTTTGGTTTCTTCTATTTTATCTGAATAATTAAAAGTTAATTTGTTAGATGAGAAGTAAAATCTATACAATGGGTCTAGTCGGGCAAACTTGACATAGTCCTTTCTGTTTTTGTTAAATAAATTAAAAAGTTCATCAAAAAGGAATGGTGCTGTTAAAACTGTTGGTCCAGCATCAAAGGTGTATCCTGCTTTCTTAAATACTCTTGCTCTGCCACCAATTTGATTAAGCTTTTCAAATACCTGAACTTTGTAACCCAATGCTCTTAAACGAATAGCTGCGGCTATACCGCCAAAACCAGAACCAACTACGATAGCTGATTTCATCATGCTTAATTTTTAATTTTTTCAAAAATTCTATTAAGTGTACAACTAATAATGAATTTGACGATTCTATTTAACTTGTAATCACTTTTCTCAGATAATTTAAGGGCCTTTTTTATGACTAAAAAAAGATGTTTAACAGATTTTCCTATAGCGTCTGTTCTTCTAATTTGCTGAATCCAATGAGAAATTTCATCTTCAGAAACAGAATCAAATCTTTTTTTCAAAAATTGCTGCAATAAATATTTTTCTCCTGCAGTTGCTGTTTCAATATAATGCATGATTAAGACATTCATTTTTCCTTCTTTAAGATCTCTTCCTGGCAATCCTCTGTCTTTAATTCCCAAAAAGTCTGACAAGTCATCTTGGATTTGATAGGCTAAGCCGGTATCATAGATAGGTTTCAAGTAATTCTCTTTAATATTTTTTATACCTTTTAAGAGCATAACTAATTTAACTGGTAGGCATAATAAACTTCCAGTTTTTGCCCTAGATGTGGATTCATAATCTTCCATTTTTAAATGAAAATCAGATCTTCCAAGAATTTCTGTTGTTTGACCTTTTATAGCCTGTTTGATTATTTTACTTAATTCTTCAGTTGCAGTGCATTTGAATTCAGGTTTTACTTTTGTCTTCAATAAATATTCAAAGGACGATGAAATTAAATAATCTCCTAGATTTATTGCTGAGTGATCTCCAAATCTGCTCCAAACAGTTGGCATACCCCGTCTAAGTAAATCTCTATCTTGAAGGTCATCATGAATTAATGATGCGTTATGAATTAATTCACAACATACAGCTACGTTTATTGAAGATTCTTTATCTAATTTAAATATTTTGGATGAAAGTAATGCTAAGGCAGCTCTAAATCTTTTCCCTCCAGATTTTAAGTGGTATTTAGCACAATGACCTATCCATGAATCATCGCAAAGTGAAGAGTAAATAATTTTTTCAGCTTCTTTAATTTGTTTAAGTAAATCATCTTGTTTAAAAAAATCAATATCGATCTTATCATTAAAACTTTCTAGTGACTTCCAAGTATCAGAAGTTTTAAGAAAATCAATATTATTTGTAAGGCTTTGGTTCAATGAAACTTTAGTCATAAAAAAAAAAGGGAACATTCAGATAGAATGTTCCCTTTCGAAAATTAAATATACATTAAGTAATTATAATTAAGCTTTTGATTCAGACTTAGCTGCAGCCCAAATTACAAGACCAAATGCAATTTTGTTAATAATATCTGCTAAGTTATAAACAAGATTAAGTGTAGTTTCATCTCTACCACCTGCTAAATAACCTAGGAAATATCCTATTGGATAAATAGACCATCCAATTGATACTATCCATTTCATTGCTGAGAATGCAGTTTTTTGCGCTTCTGAATTGCTTGAAGCACTAGCTTGTGCAGCTTCACCTGCAAAAACTTCATAAAGGATGTAAATCCATCCTGCCATACCCACAATGAATCCAACTGTAGAATTAATAGCTCCTGATTCTCCAAGGTAACCAGCTACTAGCATAACCAATGTTCCAACTAGTAGTCTCCAGAACATACCTGATGTAGCTGCACCGACTGCCGCAAGAATGAGGTAAAACTCTATCATCTGAAGCGGAACAGTTAGCAACCAATCAATATACCTATAAACGTTGGGATTTTCACCTGATCCAACCCAAACATTTCTCATATAGTAATAGTGTACTGCTGCGATTAACGTTATGAGACCAGCTACTCTTACTGAGGTCTGCCAATGTTTAGCAACACTGTTAGCCTCTAAAAAAAAGAAAGCTGTAGATGCTACCAT
>CAYYMX010000018.1:0-19708 GCA_964473045.1 uncultured Alphaproteobacteria bacterium
AGTTAGTTGCAATTAAGTCTGTTGCTGTTCGAGAAAAGTCAGCCTTTGGTAACCACGCTGGTACATTTTCAATCTTTATGCTATTACCAGCAAAAAAATTCGAAACTTCTTTTAGATTATAATCTAAATTATACTGATCTCTTTTAATAGATTCAATTAACATTATCTCCCTTAAAAATAATGAGAATCTTACTCAGATGAAACTAATTCAATTGTATCCAATGTAAGTCCTCCCATTAAGCTTAGAAGGGTAAAACTATTTATTAATACTTCTATTTTTGCTGCAATTGCATCAGCTTGAGCATTAATTAAAGCAGTTTCGCCTCCTAAAACATCTAACAACGTTCTGTTTCCAGCTTGTCTTTCTTGACGAGCTAGTTCTAAAAATTCACCAGAAATCCTAGCTTGATTAGTTAAAAACTGGGCATTTTGTTGAGCTGTTTTTAAACCATCCCAGGTTGTTCTTAGCATTTGCTTAATCATATCTGCCTGATCCTTAATTCTTGTTGACGTTGCTAAATATGACTCTACAGCCGCTTCCTTGCCTGCATATTCCGACAAACTCAAATTAAGTGGATATGCAAAATCTATTTTTGCAGAACTTTCTCTTTTAAAACCAACAATTCCTCCAAAATCTTGTTTTTCAGAATGACTAAGGATTCCTTTGATAGTCGGATACAAACTTGCTCGAGCTGTATTTATTGCTTCTTTACCAATATCTTCCGTAATTCTAGCAGCAATAAGTGAAGGGTTGTTTTTTATAGTTACTTGTTCTGCTTCATCAATGGATTTCGGTAATTTGTCAAAAATTGATTTAGTTAGTTTTAAACCTTCTAGATCTTCAGGAAAAAAACCAAAAACATATTCAAACTCATGCTTTGCTGCAGACAAAACACCTTCAAATTGAATTAATCTTGCTTGTGCACCAGCTAGTTGAGTTTTGGCTTGTAGAACATCGGATGTTAATCCACCACCAGCACTTACAGCTGCATCTTCTAATTCTGTTTGTTTTTTAATGTTAGCAACTGATTGAACAGCATATCTAACACTTTCTCTAGATTGAATAACTCTCAAATAAGCTGTCAACCCTCTAAGAAGTATATCATTTTTTATTTGTTTTTCTATAGCTTTTGACTGACTCACACCTAATTTTGAAGTTTTAACTGCTGAATCTGTAAGTCCAAAATCAGTTAAAGTTTGAGTAAGTTTAGCAGTTGCATCTCTAGCAACTAATTGTGTATTATTTCCTGCGCCTCTTTTGATAATATTTTCATGACCATAATTTGCTGTTAAGTCAAATGTTGGAAAATAACCCCCTTTTGCTTGCTTTACTCTTAATTCCGCCGCTTTAATATCTATCTCACTGGCTTTAATTATCTTATGGCTCTTAACAACTGATGCCAGTGAGGACCTCAAATCAAATTCTTGAGAAGACAAATCAGATGATAATGTTGTAAAAAATATACAAAAAACTAACAATTTTATTAACTTAAACATTTTCAATGTGTTTTTAGCCTTAAACGAGTTTTTAGCAAACATCATACCAACCTGTGGATAACTTTTCATTAAAAATTATATTCTATAAATAACTAGCATAATTCCTTTGAAGAATCCAGATATAAAGACTTTTGACTTAAAAGATTAAGAAAACCCATAAATAGTTTTTTTGAGTCCATTTCAAAACGTATTTCATGTTTTAATCTTGATGCAAACTTTACTCCAATATCAACACCAAACATCAAGGATGCTAAAACATCAGCATCCAAAATGATTTTTTCCAAATCATCTTTTACAGAATTAGGTTTTATTGGAAAATATGTACTCTGAAAAATTCTCTCAATTCGTAACCACTTTTTATGATTTAAGATTTTTGGATAGATTATTTTTTTTAGAGCATTTGCGCTCTTTTTTTCTTGATAAAAAGGTTGCCCTACAACTCTTCTTCCTTGATGATTCATATCATGAGCTAAAGCTATAATGACAAGCAAAAACCTGTCATTCATATTTAAATTAATCAACTTAGCAAGTAGACAAGAAATAATTACAACAGCTTTAAAATGATGTTGATCGTGATAAGTGTTACAATTAACATTCTTTGAACAAATGAATGTAATCTTCTCTAAGATCTTAATTTGTTTGATGTAATTGTTAATATTTAGATCTCTTAAACAACTAATGACCAATTTAAGCAAATCAGGTTTTTTTGAATTTGAAATTATATATTTTTTTAAAATAGGCTTGGTTCTTGGCCAATTATTAACAATATAACTCAAAGATGGAAAATTTTTTTCAAAAACAAAATTTCTCATTTACTTTTCATAACCCAAATTCCATCCCAATTACTTGGTTTTTCATTGAGTAATAAATTGCATCTTTCTATATACGTCTTAGACAAATTATCATTTGGATTAGATTTGAGACACTCTTTAAATGAAACTATGGCTTGTTGAAAGTTCCCAATTTTGTAGTGTTTTCTTCCTTCGTTAAAATGATTCACCACATCCATTAAGTTTGGAAATGTTGTTTCGCTATGATAATCAAGTACTTCATGAACACCAACTGGTTCAGATTTTCCCTTAACCACAACATCATCAATATAGCGGATTCTATAGGTACCTTTTAATTTTTTAAATGTATAATCACTTATCAAAATTCTTGCACTATATTGTTTACAAGCACTTTCTAGTCTGGCAGCCAAATTAACTCCATCACCAATCATCGTATAATCCATTCTTTTTTGAGACCCAATATTTCCTGCAACAATTTTATCAGTATTTAGTCCTAAACCCATATCAAGTGGTGGTTTTCCATCTTTTTCTCTTTGTTCATTCCAGTCCCATAATCGACTAATCATATTGATACCGGCTTTAACCCCTCTATCTTCGTCATCTTCATGGGAAATTGGCAAACCAAAAGCAGCCATTATTGCATCCCCAATAAATTTATCCAACATACCACCCTGTTCAGTAATACACTCAACCATAATTTCAAAATATTCATTTAGAAGCTTAACTGTTCCTTGAGCTCCTAAAGATTCAGTAATAGTTGTAAAACTTCTCAAATCAGAAAACATTAATGTTGCAGTTGTATCTAGCCCTTCCATGATATCAGCACCATCTTCTAATAATTGATCAGCAATTCCTGGATCCATATATCTTGACATTGTTGATTTCATCCTCTTTTCAGATGAGATATCCTCAAACATTAACAGTGTCCCTAAAAAATCATCTGACTGGTCAGTTCTTCCATCACTATCTTCATTTATTAATGGAAGAATAGTTAAGTTTACAGAAATTTTATCTTTTTTCTCAGTTTCTGGATTTAGAACTTCTATTTCGGCATCCATAATAATTTCTGGTTCTTTAGACTTACTAACACTAGAAATTTTTTCATAAATCCATGCTTTACTTTCCGAAAAAAAATCCTTTGAAGATTTTTTAATAATTTCTGCACCTTCAATTCTTAAAATTTTCAAACCAGATTTATTGCACGTAACAATATTTCCTTCGCTGTTAATTGTAATAACACCGTTTGACATACTAGACAGCATGCTTTCATTATATTTTCTTGATTTTGAGACATCTTCAAAAAGTTTGGCATTTTCCAGAGCTATTGCAACTTGTTGAGTAAACGCTTTCAATCTTGATTCATCTTCATCTGTAAATTTTCCACCACTTTTATTCAAAACTTGCGTACAACCAATAACCTTACTTTCCTTATTAATTACAGGAACACACAAAATTGAACGAGTAAAATAACCTGTTTGTTTATCAAAAGAAGGATTAAATCTTAAGTCAGCATAAGCGTAAGGTATATTCATTGATTTTCCAGATGTAAAAACTGACCCTGCAATACCAGCTGTATTAGGTAATCTTATTTCTCCAATACCTTCGCCCATTGCTACTCTTGAAAACAGTTCGTTTGTTTTTTCATCATTTAGAAATAAAGTTGCTCTATCAGCATCCAACATTCTAGTAGCCTCCTCCATAACTCTTTGAAGAAGTGCACCAAGATCAATTTCAGCTGTTACATCTGAAACGATACTTATAAACTCCATTTCTTTTGCTCTTTTTTTCTCGAAATGTTCGGAATTCTGAGCATTCTGAATTGACACTGCAGCCTGAGTAGCTACAGATTCTACAAAAAACAAATTATCTTTAGTAAATCTTCCTTTTTTTTTATTCAAAACTTGAATAACTCCAATTGTATTTCCACCAACAGTTTTAACAGGACAGCAAATCATGTTTTTTGTCTTATATCCTGTTTCTTGATCAACTTCTTTATTGAAACGATCATCTGCATATACATCATGGATCACTTCACCAGTTTGACTTTGAAAAATTGCACCAGCAATACCAACATTATTAAGAATTCTAATTTCTCTAGTTAGTTCACCTTGAGCTACTCTAGAATAAAGTTCATTAGTATCCTGGTCGTTAAGAAACAAAGTTCCTCTATCAGCATCTAATTCTTCAGTTACAAACTCTATCAAAGACCACAAAATTTCTTCTAAAGTTTTTAAACCAGCAATTTTTTTTGTGATTTCAAGTAAAAGTTCAGTTCTTCTGAGCTTTTCAATAGTATCTTCTATGTTAATTTCTTTATTTCTCATACAAAATTTAATTATTTACTTTAATTTTTTAATTCTTTTTTCGTAGTCACTTATAATTTTCTCCAACTCATCTCTTAAAGTTTGTGTAGAGTTTTTTAGTTGTTTAATTTCATCGCTAGAATCAAGTACAGCTTTCTGGATTGCTTCCTTTTTTGAAAATTTTAAATCTTCTAACTCATTTCTAAGAGCTGATGTTGAGCCTTTAAGCTCTTTGATTTCTGAAGAAGAGTTTTTAATTGCTTCTTGAACTTCCTCTTGTTTTTCAAATTTAAGACTTTCTAGCTCTTCTCTAAGTGCTGAACAGGACAATTTTAGCTGTTTAATTTCATTTGCTGAGTATTGTATTTGTTTTTGAACAGCTTCTTGTTTTTCAAATCTAAGTTTTTCTAGCTGATTTCTTAATTCAGTTACAGAAGATTTTAATTGATTCATTTCATCATTTTTCAACGAAATAGCTTCTTGAACAGCTCTATTTTTTTCGTATATTGATTGATCCAACTGTTCTCTTAATGAATTAATAGTAGAAAAAAGATCTTTAGTCTCTTCATTCTTATCAGATTTAACTTTTTGGATTAATTCATTTAACTCAAAACCAAAATTTGGTTTTACAATTTATACTTTTAAATAAAATTTCCCAAAAAAATTTCCCCAAAGACATTTTAAACTTAATTTTAAAATTTATTTATATTTTTTTTTTTTTTTTTAATTTAAACATGGAAACTTTTTCTGATTACTTAAAAATTTTTTACTAATTTGTTTTTTCTCAAACTTTCTCCAACTAATTTTATCACCAACCTTTAAACCAATTTTTTCAGAACAATCTCTTGGAATTTCAACCACAGCAATGACTGGAAAGTCAGATGAAATTATATTTTCCGTTAATTTTATTCCTTCCTTAATAGAAATAATTTTTTTTTTTTTATCTACAAAAATTATGTCTAATGATAACAAAGTATTTTTCATCCAAATTTTTACCACTTGTGGTTCTTTATAGAGAAAAATCATTCCATTTGTCCGTTTAAGTTTTTTTAAAAACATAAGACCTTTTTGTTTTTCTTTTGCACTTTTAGCTGTAAGAACCAATAAATCTTCAAATTCATTAAAACTTATCAAAGTGTACTCTGATCTTAAAAAAAATGGAAAAAGATAAAAAATAGTAATAGTAGTAAAAAAAAATTTGCTAAATTTTAAAACTTTCACCTCTATTAATTCTTTCTAAAGAATCTTTTGCATCTTCACTAATCTTGTCATCTTCATTTTTAAAATTATTTTTTTCATTTAAAGTAAGGGACAATTCATACTTTTCCTGCAATAACCTAAAAACCTTGATTTCATATGCAGTAAGTCTTTTTGAAGGGTCGTCATCATTAATTTCAATGATTTTTTCTTTTTTAAGTCTGTTCAAAGTTTTTGATAATCTGTCTTTCATATGTATACTATATACAATTATTTTTTTTGTTTTATTATAATTTAATGACTGAAAATGAACAGATATTAATTAAACTGCAAAAAGAAATGGAAAACATTAGAGAACTTTACATTAAAGGTTTTATAGATAAAGAAGTTTACCAAAAAGAAACTAGAGAATTATTTGAGGTTGCTACGAGATATGGAGCTTGATAATAAAGAAATTTTAAAACTAAAGGAATCCATAAAAGAACTGAATGATTTGTCGTCAAATGAAAAAAAAGCATTGATTGAATCAATAGAAATGATGTGGTTGAACTCAGGAATCCAAAAAAAAAAAGCGGATCTCAAAGTTCCTACCAAAGCTACTGAAAAAATCTCAAGGATAAGACAACTGCTTGCAGCTGCGTGGTCCGAAGATTACAAAGACAAATAACTACAAACCAAATATCTTTGCTTTTTCATAGAGTCTATCAGTCTCAGAAATGTAAACCCCTTTACTAATATATCCTCCTGTATACAATTCTCGAACTGCAGCCATTTCTTCTTCAATAGCAACCAGAACATCAACAAAATCATTCTCATCATTAACCTTTGGTATTGACTTTTCATTAATTATATCATCTAAGACAGGTTTTTTTCTCTCCTGAACATTCTCTTTATTTTCTCTAGACCTTTTTAAAATTATACCAAAGGCTAGAAAAATAATTATTGTTAATGAAATCAACAAAGCTACTAGATAAGTTACATTCTCAAAATAAGGAAAAACCTCAAACAAACCAACAGTTTCTAAAAATTTTATAATATTCTCTAAAATCATAATAAATTCAATATATAGTATTTGATTTTTTTAGTAAATACTATATATTGATTGTATGGGTTTAATCAATTTTTATAATAAAGCAAAAAAAGACATAAATAAATCATTTCCTAATCAAAGAAATATTATTTCTTTTCAAGCTTATGAATTACTTAAAAAATATGTTGTTGATGGTCTTGTAGCACCTGACAAACTTGATATTGCTCACCCAAAAAATACTAATTTAAAAGTTTTAAAAAACGTATCACAAAGATCAATGAAAACCTTTTACAAACTTTCCGATAGAAATAGAAAAAATCCTCGTGGTATTTTATCTCAAGTAGCAAGTCCTACTAAAACAAAAAAAAAGCTTTCATCTAAAGCTAAAAATCTTCTAAATAAGATCAATAAGGACCTTCCACGATATCAAAACATTGATCGTTTAATAGAAAAATATAATTCCAAGTAAATTATTTTTTTCTATAAATCCCAACTTTTACCTTGTTAGCTACATTTTCTAAAAATTTTGCAATCTTATCATCAGTGTTCTGAGTTGAAAGTTCTCTTATGACTTCATCGATAAATGCTCCAATTGAAATATAAGGATTTATCTTCATTCTTCTGCATTCATCTCTTGCTTTAAGAACAATTGATGATGCCAACTTTTTTTGTTGAGTTTCATTCATTTTCTTCTAGCTTTGCAACAGAAACAACTTTTTCTTCATCAGAAACATTAAATAAAGTAACACCTTGGGTTTGTCTTCCAGCAATTCGTATATCATTAACTGGACATCTAATTAACTTCCCTTTATCAGTGACTAACATAAGTTGATCAGAATTATTTATGGGAAAAGATGCTACAACTTCTTTGCCATTTCTACCAGATAGTTGCATGTTTGCTATTCCAACCCCTCCTCTATTAGTTTTTCTATATTCGTATGCCGAACTCCTTTTGCCGAAACCTTTTTCTGTGACACTTAAAATAAATTCTTCACTTTCCTCAAATATTTTAAACTTGCCTTCATCAAAACTTTCAACTTTATTATTTTCATCTTTTCTCTTCATTGTAGAAATTTTTAGGTATTCATTCCTATCATCAACTCCAAAGTCAACATTGTTTAGGATTGCAAGTGATATAACAGTATCTTTGTCAGACAATTTTATTCCTCTAACTCCAATCGAAGCTCTACCAGAAAAAAGTCTTACATCTTTACAAACAAATCTTATGCATTTTCCAAGTTTTGTCGAAAGAAAAATACTTGAATCTTCAGAACATGTAACCACATTGACAAGCTTATCTTTATCTTTAAGTTTCATAGCAATTTTACCATTAGCATTTATATTTTGAAAATCAGTTAACTTATTTCTCCTAATATTGCCTGAAGAAGTTCCAAAAACAATATTGTTGTTTTCATTATCAACAACATAAGGCATGATAGTTGATATTTTTTCATCAGACCTCAATGGTAATAAATTTACTAATGCCTTCCCTTTAGATGTAGGACTGCCAATTGGAATTTTATGTGCTTTTAATCTATAAACTATTCCTCTAGATGAAAAAAACAACAATGGTGTTAAAGTATTAACAACAAAAACTTCATTGACAAAATCTTCTTCTTTAGTTGTCATTCCAGCTCTACCTTTACCACCTCTTTTTTGTGCTCTATAAGAATTTAATGGAACTCTTTTGATATAACCAGTATGAGTAAGAGTCACAACAACTTCTTCTGAACTAATTAATGACTCATCATCAATAACTTCATCACTATCAGAAATTTCAGTTCTTCGAGGAGAAGAAATCTTATTTTTTATTTCAAGAAGCTCACCAGTCATCACAGAATTTAATTTGTCTGAATTAGATAATATTTCTAAATACTCTTTTATTAACTTTGAGCACTCGATTAGATCTTCTACTAATTTGGATCTTTCCAGATTAGTTAATTTGCTAAGCCTAATTTCTAGAATTGATTTGGCTTGTGCTTCTGATAGCTTAAATGATCCTTTAATAATTTGATGTTCTTTTGTTTCAGAATTTATAAAATCACCTAAAAATTTATCTTTAGGTATTTGCCAAGTAGAATTCATAAGTTTTTCTTTTGCATCATTGGTGTCGGATGACTTTTTTATTAATTCAATTACCTCATCAATATTCTCCAAAGCAATAGACAAGCCAACAAGAATATGGGCTTTCTCTCGTGTTTTTTTTAAATGAAACTTACTTCTCTTGAAAATTACATCTTTTCTAAACTTAATAAACAGCTCAATATACTTCTTAAGATTCAATATTTTAGGAACACCGTTATTCAAGGCCAACATATTAATACCAAAAGATGTTTGGAGTGGTGTGAATTTAAAAAGTTGATTTAAAACCACTTCAGATTGAATATCTCTTTTTAAATCTATAACTATCCTGACACCTTCTCTATTAGACTCATCACGTAATTCAGAAATTCCCTCAACAATTTTTTCCTTTGCTACCCTAGCAATATTTTCTAAAAGTAGAGATTTTTTTACAGAATAAGGTATTTCATCAATAATTATAGAATCTCTTCCTTTTTTTGTTGTTTCAATTTTAGTTTTTCCTCTAACTATTATGGAACCTTTACCTGTTAGGTATGCCTGACGAATTCCACTTCTACCAATAATAATTCCACCAGTAGGAAAATCAGGTCCAGCAACTAAACTCATTAATTCTTCATCTGTTATTTCAGGTTTTTCAACATATCTACAACAAGCATCAATTATCTCTTCAGGACAGTGAGGTGGAATTTTTGTTGCCATTCCAACTGCTATGCCCTCTGAACCATTTATCAATAGGTTTGGAAATTCTGCAGGAAGTAACTCGGGCTCCTTTGTACTTCCATCATAATTATCTCTAAAACCAACTGTATCGTTGTTGATATCATTTACTAAAAAAGAAGCTATGTTAGATAGGCGGGCTTCCGTATACCTCATTGCAGCTGCAGAGTCTCCGTCCATAGAACCAAAGTTCCCTTGACCCTCAACAAGTGGAACTCTCATACTAAAATCTTGTGCAAGCCTAACCATAGCATCATAAATTGATGAATCTCCATGAGGATGATACTTACCCATTACATCACCAACTATCCGTGCTGATTTTCTTGATGGTTTACCTGAAATATAACCTGCTTCATTCATTGCATAAATAATTCTTCTATGAACAGGCTTAAGTCCATCACAAACATCAGGAAGTGCGCGAGAAACAATTACACTCATAGCGTAATCAAGAAAAGAATTTTCCATCTCTTCATGAATCTCTATATTTTTTATATCTTTGAAATTACCTATTTTTTCAGAGTTACTGTCATCAATCATAAAATTACTTTTTCACCTAAAAAGGAACTACGTCATCTGTATCAAAATCATCAAAATCTTCAGAAACTTTTTTATTAGAAACAGAATTATCAACACTAGGGGACCGAATTTCATTAGACCCGTCTGATTTGTTATCCAACATTCTCAATGTTGAATTAAAACCCTGCAAAACTATGTCTGTAGTATATTTCTCTGCCCCTGATTGGTCAGTATATTTTCCATAACTAATTTGTCCCTCAATATAAACAAGAGATCCTTTTTTAAGGTATTTTTCTGCAACTTCAGCTAGACCTGGCGAAAATATAACAACTCTATGCCATTCTGTCTTTTCTTTCTTTTCATTGGTGCTTTTGTCATTCCATGATTCGCTAGTTGCAAGCGATAATTTTGCAATTTTTTTATCCTGCTTAGAGATCCTTATCTCTGGGTCAGCTCCCAATCTTCCTAATAAAATAACTTTGTTAATTGAAGATGACATTATAATTTAATAAATAAAAAATATATCATAAATAACTTAAATAAAATATACATCTAAAAAAAAACAAAAAGAAATGAAAAATAAAAACTCTCAAAATTTTATAAAAATTGTTGGAGCCAGACAACATAATTTAAAAAATATCAATGTCGATATACCAAAAAATAAATTAGTTGTTATTAGTGGTCTTTCAGGTTCAGGAAAGTCTTCCTTAGCATTTGACACTCTTTATGCAGAAGGACAAAGAAGATATGTCGAAAGTTTATCATCCTACGCAAGACAATTTTTAAATATGATGGAAAAGCCAGATGTGGATTTAATTGAAGGTTTATCACCATCTATTTCTATAGATCAAAAAACAACATCAAGAAACCCTAGATCTACAGTGGGAACTGTAACTGAAATATACGATTATTTTAGAGTACTTTTTGCTCGAATAGGTATCCCCTACTCACCAAAAACTGGAAAACCAATCAAGTCTTTAAGCGTTCAGGAAATTGTTGATGAAATATTTAAATTTAAAAAGGGACTTAAATTTTTACTTTTATCACCCATAGTCAATAATAGGAAGGGAGAGTTTAAAAAAGAATTATTAGAATACCAAAAAAAAGGATTCGTAAGGTTTAGAATTAATAATCAAATTTACTTATCCAATTCACTTCCTAATTTAGAAAAAAATAAAAAGCACAACATACAAATCGTGGTTGACAGACTGGAAGTAAATGAAAAATATAAAAGTCGAATTTCTCAATCAGTTGAAACCGCATTAAATTTGACAGATGGAGTTATCTATTTTTTAGATACCGAAAAAAATGTAACCACAACCTTTTCATCAAAGTTTGCATGCTCAGTTTCTGGCTTCACCATAGAAGAAATAGAACCAAGATTATTTTCATTTAACAGCCCAAACGGGGCTTGTGAAAAATGCGATGGTTTAGGTTACAAAGAAAAGTTTGACCCAGACCTCATTATTGGAAATACAAATCTCTCTCTTGTTGAAGGGGTTATACTTCCATGGAATAAAAATAACAACCAATTTTACAAAGATTTGATCGTCGAAGTTGGAAAACATTGCTCCGTGGACCCGTATGAAAAATGGTGTAATATAAACGACAACAAAAAACAAAAAATAATTTTTGGAGATGGTTTAAAAATTAGTTTTTTCAATAATTCTACAGGATGGAGTTATAATCAAAACTTTGATGGAGTCATTGGATTCTTAGAAAAAAAATTAAAAAAATCAGAGATGTGGCAAAGAGAAGAACTAGGAAAATATTTAAATAGATTTACGTGTGAACAATGTAAAGGATCAAGATTAAAAAAAGAAGCACTAGCTGTTAAGATTAACAACAAAGATATTAATTATATAACCAGTCTATCTATCGAGAATGTTTTAAAGTGGTTCCAAAATCTTCAGAACAAACTTTCAGAATACCAAAAAAAAATTTCAGAAAAGATTGTTAAAGAAATTATAGATAGACTTAATTTTTTAAATAATGTAGGCCTTGGATATTTGCAACTTTCAAGAAATTCAACAACATTATCTGGAGGAGAAAGTCAAAGAATAAGGCTGGCATCTCAAATTGGTTCTGGTTTAACAGGAGTTTTATATGTACTGGATGAACCATCTATTGGTTTACATCAAAAAGATAACAAAAAGTTAATTAAAACTTTAAAAAAACTTAGAGATTTAGGTAATAGTGTTGTTGTAGTTGAACATGACGAAGAAACAATACTTGAATCTGATTTTGTTATTGACGTAGGAAAAGGAGCTGGCATTAATGGGGGCAATATAGTTGCTAGAGGTTCACCAGATGAAATTAAAAAAAACAAGGAGAGTTTAACCGGACTTTATTTATCAAGAAAATTAAAAATCAATATAGATCCAAAATTTACTGAAAATAAAGGTCGTTCTATTCAAGTTTTTGGAGCATTAGGAAACAATTTAAAAAATATAGATGTTAAATTTCCTCTGGGAAATTTTATTACAGTAACGGGTGTATCTGGTGGAGGAAAATCAACTTTAATAATTGAAACACTTTTTAAAGGCTTATCTAAAAAACTTAATTTGTCTAATAGCAATCCATTAGCATTAAAATCTATAAAAGGTCATGAAAATATTGATAAAATAATTCAGATTGATCAAACTCCAATTGGTAGAACGCCTAGATCAAACCCAGCAACATATACAGGATGTTTTACAAGTATTAGAGAATGGTTTTCAGAACTTCCTGATTCAAAAGTAAAGGGATATAGACCTGGAAGATTTTCTTTCAATGTAAAGGGTGGAAGATGTAATAATTGCCAGGGTGATGGACTTATTAGAATTGAAATGCATTTTTTAGCTGATGTCTTTGTTAAATGCGAATTATGTAAAGGAAAAAGATTTAATCGAGAGACTCTTGAAGTAAAATTTAAAAATAAAAATATTTCAGATATTTTAAATATGACCGTCGAAGAAGGACTTGACTTTTTTAAGGCAATCCCATCAATTTCATCTAAATTAGAAACATTAAAAAAGGTTGGGTTGGAATACATTAAAATTGGACAATCTGCAACAACTCTATCAGGAGGAGAGGCTCAAAGAATTAAATTAGCCAAGGAACTTTCAAAAAGATCAACTGGAAAAACATTGTATATTTTAGATGAACCAACAACTGGACTTCATTCTCATGATGTTGGTAAACTTTTAGATATATTACATAATTTTGTTAAAAAAAATAATACAGTAATTGTAATTGAACATAACCTAGATGTAATTAAAACATCTAATTGGATAGTAGACATGGGACCAGAAGGTGGAGAAAAAGGAGGTTATGTCCTTTTTGAAGGAACCGTTGAAAAACTATTGCTAGAAAAAAATAACTCAACAGCAGAATGCCTGAAACAGTTTTTAAAAAATTAATTTTTTCCCAACCTTACTCTTGCTGAAGCTATGATTGGATGTTCATCAGCTGACTTTAATTTTTTTTTGTTAGAATCTATTGGGTTTTTAAAAAATTCTTTTTTAAGAAAATCAAAATAAAAATTAGTAATTATTATGTTTGAAATAAAAAAAATTGGTACCAAAAAATAGATATAATTATTACTTATATTTATTGTTAAAAATAAGAAAATATTTATTAAAAGAATTAGAAAAAATGATAAAAAAATTATGCGTCTCATTTTGAAAAAAATTTAAAAAGCAATCTAAGTAAATATTTAATTTTTTTAATCTTTTTTAGTTCAAAATTTTTTTTATCAAAAAAAGATTCCAAAAAAACCAGTTCAAAAGTATCAAATTTAGCCTTATCCATCAATCTAAATAAGTCATTAAAAAAACACATATTAAACCTTGAGAAAATATCAGAGTTGTAAAGAAAAAAAATTGTTTGAAAAAAATATGAGGTTTGAAATTTTCTTCCACAATTATAATTCTGGTTCTTCAAAATCAAATTAAATTGATAATTAAAATCTTGAAAATTTTTTATTAAATTTTTCTCATCTGTAGTATCTACTATCTTAGAAAAACAATAAATTAATCCCAATAAACTTTTTTTTAATTTTTTATCCGTAAATTGAAAAAAATCTTTTATTATTGGGTTTTCAAAATTTTCTTTTTCTATTTCTTCCTCAAGCCATTTTAATTTGATTTTTATTATTAGATTTTCTTCAACATTATTAGTCATTTCAAAAAAAAAATCTTCTAAAGAGAATAAAGCTTGAATTAAAGAATTTTTGCGCCCATAATACCTTAATTGAAGGTATCTAATATAAAAAAGGTTTTTTAAATTCATTTTGAATAGAAATTACTTTAGAGATTGATATACTACTAGGAGTTACAATGATTAACATATTATCATCACTTTTAAAGACTGTAATTAGTGGCTTCATATTACTTATATTAATTGTAATTTTTTTATCAAGTTTTTCAGAAATTTCTTATGACTATTCTTATTACACTTTCTTTTTTAGATGGTTACATGTTTTATCCGGTATTATGTGGATAGGTTTATTATGGTATTTTAATTTTGTTCAAATCCCCGGAATGCCTATGATACCTGATGATCAAAAACCAGCAATTTCAAAAATAATTGCCCCTAGAGCACTTTTTTGGTTCAGATGGGCAGCGTTAGCAACCTTATTAACTGGTCTTACACTTGGATATTTCAACGGTTACTTACATAGTGCACTAACACTTAACAGTGAAGATCCTAAATCTTTGATGATTGGTATTGGAATGTGGCTAGGAATTATTATGGCATTTAATGTTTGGGGTATTATTTGGCCCAATCAAAAAAAGGCATTGGGTATAATTCAAGTTTCTGCTGATGAAAAAGGAAAATCGGCAAAAACAGCAATGTGTTTTTCAAGAATTAACACTTTGTTATCAATTCCTATGCTTTATTGTATGGTTGGGGCACAAAATTTATATTAGCTTTTTTTTTCTTGTTGAAATCCAAAAATAATTATTAACGGAGAAGCAATAAATATTGATGAGTAAGTTCCTATTAACACCCCCCAGATCATGGCACTTACAAACCCTTTAACCACCTCTCCTCCAAAATAAAACAGTGCCATTAAGGCTAATAAAGTGGTTAAAGATGTCATAATTGTTCTAGTCAAAGTTTGATTAATAGAGATATTTAATAAATTAGATAGTTCCATATTTGATTTAATCAAATTTTCTCTAACTCTATCAAAAACAACAACTGTGTCGTTTATAGAGTAACCAGCAATTGTTAAAATTGCAGCTATAGAAGCTAAATTAAACTCTATTTGTGTAATAGAAAAAAAACCAATTGTTGAAATCACGTCATGAAATAATGCAAATACAGCCCCCATACCAAATTGCCAACCAGAAAATCTAAACCAAATATAAGCAAACATTGCAATCAATGAAAAAAGAACAGCTTTGATTCCCATTACTCTGAGCTCCTTACCAACCTTAGGGCCTACAAATTCAATTCTTCTATAATCAATATTTCCAGAAAGATTATTTTTTATCTGTTCAACCACTTTAACCTGATCAGAATCCCTCCCTGACTTATTTTCCACTCTTATTAAAATATTTGAAGGGTCTCCAAATTCTTGTATCTCAAAGTTCCCTAGTGATAAACTCTCAATATTTGATCTCAGTTCAGTTAAGTTTGGTTGTTTTTCAAATTGAGCTTCAATCATAATTCCACCCTTAAAATCAATACCCAAATTTAGATTGTTTTTAAAAAAAGTAAAAAAGGAAGCCACTAATAATATAGTTGAAAAAACAAAAGCAATTTTTCTATACTTAAAAAAATTAAATTTTAAAATATTTTCTTTGCTCATAGCCTTAAATTTGTAGGTTTAAAATTTAATATCCAGAAACTTACTATCAATTTTGTTAACATTAATGCTGTAAACATTGAAGCAATTATGCCAACACTTAAAGTAACAGCAAAACCTTTGATAGGACCAGAACCATAGTTAAATAAAAGCAATGCAGCAATTAATGTTGTAAAATTAGCATCTATAATAGTTTTTAGTGCAAATTTATAACCTAAGTCTATTGAATTCATTATAGACCTTCCTGACTTAAGCTCTTCTCTTATTCGTTCAAAAACCAAAACATTTGCATCAACAGCCATTCCAATAGTTAAAACTATTCCGGCGATACCAGGCATTGTCAGAGTAGCTTCAATGATACTTAGCATTGAAATTAGAAGAATTATATTAAAAATAATTGCAATATCTGCTATTAAACCAAAGAACTTATAACGAAAAATCATGAAAAAAATTACGAGTACAAATGAAATAAATAGAGCCTTCTTTCCTGCCTCAATTGAATCAATACCTAAACTTGGGCCAACAGTTCTTTCTTCCACAACTTCTATTGGAGCTGGAAGTGAGCCAGCCCTTAATAAAACGGCTAAATCATTAGCTGCTTCAGGTGAAAAATTTCCAGTAATATTTCCTTGACCACCAGTAATTGGTTCTCTTATCTGTGGAGCACTAACTACCCTATTATCTAGAATAATTGCTAATCGCTGATAGGTATTTTCCGTTGTAATCTTAGCAAATTTTTTTGCTCCTTTTTGATCAAATTCAAAGGCAACTACATACCTACCCGTCTGTGCATCAACAGTAGCAGCTGCATTATTGAGTCTATCTCCAGTAAGTAAAACTCTTTTTTTTACAACGTATTCTTTCTCGTAGGCTGTCGGGTCAGCATTAAAAACCTTAAATGTACCTGGAGGCAATTTTCCCCTTTGTGTTGCTAATTCAACTGTAGTAGGATCTAAAAGGTGAAAATTCAATTTTGCAGTTCTCCCAATTAATGATTTAACTCTCTCTGGATCTTTAACTCCAGGGAGTTGAACTACAATTCTGTCTTCACCTTGTTTTTGAATTGCGGGCTCTTTTGTTCCAGACTCATCCACCCTCCTTCTTATTACCTCAATTGATTGATCAATAGTTCTATTTTTAAGGTCAATAAGGTAATTTTCAGAAAACAATACATTAATAGTATTTTCATCTATTACTACATTAATACCTTGATTTATATTCTTTTTAATATTCTCTTTAGCTTTAACCAATTCATCACTATTAGTAATCTTAACCGTTGCACCAGTAATTTTTGAGCCAAGATTAGAATATTTAATCTTATCTTTCCTCAACGCAGATCTAACTTGATCAACAAGATCATTAGACTTTTCTTTAATAGTGCTATTTACATCAACTTCTAATAAAAGGTGGGAACCACCTTGCAGATCAAGTCCAAGATTAACTTGTTTTTGAGAAAAAAAACTAGGTAATGCAGTAACTTCACTTTTTCCATAGAAGTTTGGAATTAAAAAATAAATACTTAAAAGACAAACAAAAGTTACAAAAGACAATTTCCACTTGCTAATACTTAACATCTTATCCTATTTTTTTCTGTATACTTCTCTGATAAAAGCTGCTGACCATAGTACCGTAATATTAACATTTTGAGCAATTTCAATCGTCAACTTTTGTGGAGGAACAGAGTCAGCTTTAACTACTTTTCCTAAAATACCCCCGCTAGTTAGAACTTCATCTCCCCTTTTTATTGACTCTACGAGCTTCTCGCGTTCTTTCTCCTTTTTTTGGCTTGGTCTCACCACTAAAAAATAAAAAATCATAAAAATTAAAATCAAGGGAATGAATGAAGCAAAGAGACTTGGTTGCTGAACTGCATTTTGAGCAAAAGCTGGATTTATCATATAACCTCACAAAAAAATTTATTTACATATAAACATTAAAAAAACAATATATAAATCTAATTTAATAAAGTCATGTACAAAATAAGTTATTAATAGAAAGCATCAAGTATAATATGAAATTTTCAATAAAAAAAAAAGATTTGAACAAATACCAAAGTTTTATTTTCCTAGAAAAAATTAAGGAAATCGTACCTTTTGTAATAAAGTCTAAAATTAATATCAATGATCTTTTGGAAATTGATCATCAGAAAGAAGTAATACTAAAAAATACAAAACTTTTTTTAAGTAATCAGCCAAGTAGTAATATTTTACTCTGGGGTTCAAGAGGAATGGGAAAGTCAACGCTAATTAAGAGTGTCATAGAATTTTACAATGCAAAAAAGCAAAATTCATTAAAGTTGTTAGAAATTTCAAATACTAGCTTAAGTTATCTTCCAGAAATAGTTTATTTTTTAAGTAGGGAGAAAAAAAAAATTATTATTTTTATTGATGATATCGCCCTTGATCAAGATAGAAATTTCAATCTATTTAAAAGTATGGTTGAAGGTAGTCTAATGAGTAATATTGAGAATATTAGATTTTATATAACTTCAAATCTTAGACATTTATCTAGAAAATCATTGGGAAGTGATAAACATATTTCAAATTTAAGTGAAAAGGATTCACTAAATAATCTAATTTCTTTATCAGACAGATTTGGATGTTGGATTGGTTTTTATGAATGTAACAAAGAACAGTATCTTAAGATAGTAGATCATTACACTCAAAAATTTCAGGCGGGTACTAATATAAAAAATATACATGAATTAGCATTGCAATGGTCAATTTCAAAAGGCAACTTTTCTGGAAGAGTTGCTTATCAGTTTATTAACAATTTAATGCTAAATTACATTGAAAATTAACTTAATTCTATTTACTTGATATTGTTGATAACATCGGATCTTTTTATTCAAACATTAGTAGTAGTTAATTAAAAATTTATGAAAAGAATGAAATAGAAAAAATGTAAATTACAAAAATTACAATTAAAAAAATAGCTACTATATTTGCAGATGAATGATCAAATGATTGGTTTAGAATATTTTTACGTATAGTCTTTCCATAATTTAATTGTGATGAAAATTTATCTTTAAGGTCTTCATGTTCTTTAAAAAAAGCATTAAGTATTCTTTTTTCACTGGATGAACCAATTACTTTGACGATTTTATTAAGATAGAGAGCAGGTTCTTTGAGCTTATTTTCTATTAATAGTTTTGCAAGGTTTTTAATGTCTTTTGATGTGCCAAATTTTTTTTCTAGAAAAGCATCAATAAATGATTCAATGATAAGATCTAATTTGTGAAATTCTTTGGTTTCAAGTAAATAAAACTGACACTGAAGTCCTAATCGATGACTATAATTTTCAAGAAGAAGTTGTTTTTTTTCTAGTTCTGGGTAAACAATCATTGCAACTTCCCAGTCATCATCAACAAAATTCTTATTAAACAATTCATTTTCAAAGAATTCTTCATCTAAAGAAGGTGTGTAATTTTTTTTTTGGTAATTATTTAATTTTTGATCATAGATTTCTTTTTTGGATTGATCTTTTAGTATTTCATATGCTTCGTTAATTTCAGAAATTTTTCTTTTAAGTAATTTTTTGTCACCTCTAAAAACATCAGGGTGATATAATTTAACTAATGCTTTGTATGCAGCTACTATGACTTGATTTTCAGGTTTTGCTTCAAATGATAGTCCTAAAGTATGATAATGATTTTTCATAAAGATATTTAATCGTAGTCAATCTAGACTAAACTCCTGATTTTTTTTAACCCTTTGAATTGTTAGAAGTTTAGATTTTACTTCTTTAATTTCTTTTTCAAGTGCATCTACGATTTTTT